>CBFIAK010000005.1:0-2992 GCA_965660445.1 Patescibacteria group bacterium | reverse complement strand
TGCATCAGGAGTGATGTGTACTAGGGTGGCGTTATGAGTGGTGGTCATTCTGGTAGATGGAGGTGGCAGTAATATCATCCCATGCTGTAGGGATATAACGATTCCGAGTACTTACTGTATATTGAGGATCGTAGAAATCATTAGATACATGTACTTGCTTACGTTCATTCTGTGTCTTAGGATGACGGAATTGATTACGTAGTGGTTGGTTACGATGTGTTCTACTCATAATAACTTTGTTATTGCGAACAGTTCTCAATAAGCGATACCTGCGGTATATTAGTTGTTACTTACTTTTACTTATTACTATGCATACAGTAGTATAAGTAGTGACAGGATTCAGAAGGATTGAGAGAATCAGTACTCACTGGATTCATGTATTAATTAAATAGTTAATTAAATAGTTAATTAAATAGAGTAGATGAATGAACTAAGAGGGAGATCTTTGTCTTTGGAGTCTTTGTTCCCTCACTGTTCATTAAAGAAAGAAGGGAAAGATTGTCTTGTTAAAGACGAGTCTTTCCCCTTTTCGGGGTTCCGGTCCACCCTTCCATCCCCCCTTTACGTCCGCCATGTTCAGATCTGTTGGTATGACTAGTGTCTTATTTTTGTCTTATTTAAGTCTAAACCCATGTTGGAAGGGTTGATTTAGTACTACCTCTAGCCTCTCTTTTTTGAGCTAAGGACATACCAAGTACTATATGATTGGTCTCACTTTGAGGATCATCTATAAAGGCTTGTAACATATCATTCCATTCTTCACGTTTACGTGTCTTTACTTCTTCTTGAGCGGAGATAGCAAGAGCATCTGTGAAGTATTTAACACCTTGTGCTAGACAATCTAATCTATCGTCGTGTTTAACCGCCCCTTTTTCCCGGCACATCCTAGACATTTGATAGAACAACATGTATAGGAGACGCTCCTCGGGTGGGGCTTCTTTATTCGAGTTGTAGTCCCATTCCACCACAGACCGATTAACAACAAGGCGATGTTGATTAAAGACAGGCTCAAGGGTATCAATAATACGGTCTTCTTTTCTGACATTAGCACGTACCTCTTCAATATCAATAGCTTGTTTAGTTTGTTGGAGGTGTTTACGGAATAATTCAGCGACGATACCATCACCAAAGTTAGTTTCAATTACTAATTTAGTAACGTTGAATTTTTTACAACCCCTTAGAATATCCAAGAGTGTATTATCTGAGTATCCATCTCTATAAGCTCGCATTTCATGCAAGTACAAGAAACCATTTCGTTGGGAGATAAAAGCTGCTGCTGTCTCATCTGTGCCTCTACCCGATGGATCAATTGAGCATATTGTTTCGGTGTAGCTATCCCATTCACCTTGGAGCTGCATTGGAGAGTAGAAATAATCCCCAGGTAATCCAACAGTTGGTAAGTCTTTAATGACGTTTTGTGGATCGGAGCACCAAACAACGGATTCGGGAGCAGTAGAGGGATTAACGCTAGTGATAATAAGATCAGCGCATTTAAGTGGGAATTTTTGAGCATCACTAAGGGAGGTATCAAGCATGAACTGCAACATAAAGTTGCTACGACCCATTGAAGCTTCACGTTCAATCAAGTCATCATTATCAAAACGATCAGGATCAGTTACATCCCAAGGTTTAGCACCACCATCAATATCTTCTACTAATTGTGGAGCTAGAAGACCTTCATATTGACTAATTTTACGTGGATATCTAGATGGCCAAACAAAGGGTTTATAATTACGTTCAGCTAATTTACGATAAATAGTAAAGGTAGTTTGTGGAGTACCAAGGTACATAATACGTGAATCATTCTTTGGTGTAAGGATTGATTCAGCTTCGGTACAAAGTTGAAGAAGTTTCTCTCGCATGAATTCTGTCATGGAGTTACCAGGTACCTCAATATCATCTAGGATCATGAGATCAGCACGACTACCAGTTAACTGACCTGTAATACCAACACTTTTAACGGATGGTGCTTGATGAGGAGGACATTTAATATCAAAGCTAATCCTAGACCACCTAGCAGAGTCATCCATAGGTTGCATATGTTTCAACCATGGTGTCTCAATAATTAGCTTTTGGAGGAAAATAGACATGTTATCAGCACGCTCTTTAGAAGCGGAGATAATCATGATCTTCTTTTCATTATCTTTAAATAATGTCCAAAGAACAAACGCACCTGTAATCCATGATTTACCTACCCCACGAAAAGCTTGGATTTGTAGTCGTTTAGGACCATGTTGTAGATAATCTGCAATAGCAAATTGAGCACGAGTGGGTTCAGGTAGATCTAATTGTGCCCAAAGAGCTTGTAGGAAGAGTTTAAAATCATCCTTTAACAGTTTTAATGTATTCATCGTTTCTCCACGTCTTTGGGCCATTAGGTTGATTAGGTAAGTGTTGTTTAACTGTGAAACCAGTTCTATCTTCAACAAATAGATGATGTGCTTTAAGGGATTCGTATTGAATATCAAACCATCGATCAGGTTGTAGCGTCCGCTTTAACATGTCGATATAATTATAACAATGTTTAACGTAAGAAGGGTAGAAGTTAGGATTAGTACAGTAATCTTTATACCACTCAACACGTTCCATACTTGCTATGATGTCTTTAGGATTACGATACATAAAGACAAACTTAGCATCAGGTAAGATAAAAGATAATTCAAGGACTGATTTAAGAAGAAAGGGAGCTTGAACAATCGCATGATCCGGTAAAGGAAGAGCGTATTCAAGCTCATCAATAAACACACCACCCAGGTCCGAACAGAGGATATGGCTAGCAATGCGTGAGCCTGCTCGTTGGGGACCTGTAACGATGATTGGATAACTCCTTTCAGATGGCTCTGTACGGCGTTTTACGCTCATTCAGCTGTCTCCATACCTAAAACTCCCCAGAAGCCCTCAGGAAGGCGTGGAGAGGCTTCTCCGTGAACGTATGCAACCTGCCACACACCGTCATCGCGTAAGTTACAAATATGTCCAATACTGTAAGAAC
>CBFIAK010000004.1:0-8564 GCA_965660445.1 Patescibacteria group bacterium | reverse complement strand
GAATCATTTCATTCCCATAGCTTGAGAACCGTCGCCCACCTTTTTTCGTTCTTTTTTGGTGGTCAAAAAAGGACAAAAAAAGGCATAGAAAAACTGAAAAACAGAGACCCGTCTCTGGGTTTAAGAATTAAGATTCAGATTAAGATTAAGAAATAAGGGAGAATTACAATAAATTCTTCGAATTCATTGTAATTCCAAAGCCGCAATACGATCAGCTAGAGAAGGATGGGTTGAAAACAATGAGGTTTTTTTATGTTTTTTCTGTTTTCCAGTTGCGTCTTCAATACACATAGCACTCAGAGATGCCTTATTTTTAAGAGACTCTATTGTGCTTTGCTGACTAATTTTACGCAATGCTGAAATCATTGCATCCGCGTTATGAGTCAGTTCAACAGCCCCAGCATCAGCTAAAAACTCCCGTTTTCGAGAGACAGCTAATCGCATTAAAGGCAACACTGAAAGCGAAAAAAGATACAATACAAGTCCGACAATAAGCAAAATAAGCCCAAGACGCCCATCACCTTTTCGGTCTGAGCTTCCAGAAAACCAATGCACTCGCATTAAAATAGAGGCAATAATAGAAATAATACCGACAAATACCACGAGAATAGTCATCAGACGAACATCTCGATTTATAATATGAGTGAGTTCATGAGCCGCAACAGCTTCAATTTCTTCAGTGGTAAGGGTATCAAGGAGTCCTTGTGAAAACACAATCCATGAGTTTTCGGGGCTCCACCCAGTCGCGAATGCATTCATTCCTCGATCGGGCATAATACCAATATGAGGCACTGGAAGTCCCCGTGATATACATAAGTTTTCCACAATATTATAAATGTATGGGTTTTGTTTTCGAGTTATTTTTTGTGCGCCTGATAACGAAAACACAATAGACCGATGAAAAAGCACTGATAGCACAAACCACACAGCAAACACAGGAACAGCGATGGTGGTGATATCGATAAACCAGTATACCGCCATATCAAACGATGATATTTCGAGTTGTTGTGCATACGTTGGATCAACGTAAAAAAAGACCAACAGCATTAAAAACACGAGTACCAACACAGACACCGGAAATAGAAACACAATAAAGAGTGTCTTCAATTGGTTTTCCCATATCCATGTGGTGAGTCCTACAGCTGGCATTCCTTAAAACTGAATAGAAGGAGCTTTTTCAACAGCGTTTCGTTGACCCTCTTCAATTTCAAAAAGAGGCAGAGTGACAAACGAAAACATTTTTGCGATAATATTGGCAGGCACCATTTGAATATAGGTATTATATTCGGTCGTTGCATTATTGAAAAATCGTCGTGAAGCAGCAAGTTTATTTTCAATATCAGAAAGCTCTGTTTGAAAAGATTGAAAGTTTTGGCTGGCTTTTAAGTCTGGATAATTTTCAGAAACCGCAAACAAACTTTTCAATGTCCCTGTTAACATATTATTCGCATCAACTTTAGAATCCACAGAATCTGCGTTCAAAAAATTTGTACGAGCTTGAGTAACTCCTTCAAGCACTTCTTTTTCATGTTTCATATATCCTTTTACCGTTTCTAAGAGTTGAGGCACTAGATCGAAACGCTGTTTTAATTGCACATCAATATCAGCAAATGATTGGTCTCGTTTATTTTTAAGAGTGATGATACCGTTGTATTTCATCATGATATAAAACCCAAACACAACAGCAACGGTGACAATAATCCAAAAAGGAGTCATAGGAAAAAACATTAAAAAATCGTCTTCGATTGTACAAAAAAAAGAGAGAAATGCAAGACGAAAAGAAGCGCATTGACAAAAAGCAATAAAAATGCATAAATAAACTGTATTGTTTTTTATGGAACGAAATTTGTTTTCCAAAAAGAACAATCAAAAATTTATTCTTTCACAAACCAAAAAAAGGAGGTATTATGCCATCTATACTCGAAACAATGGAGTATCAACTCACTGTCGGTGATGTAGCAAGAGCTATGAATCAAGATGAAGTATTTCGAAACGCATTTGAGGATTTTCGTTCTTATTGGAACGAACATGCAGAAGAAATCAAGGAATTCTATGCAGAAGATATAGAAACCTATAACAAAATATCTTCATTTCTCAAAAGTTTTAAACAGTTCGAAGACCAATTTATGTCTTCAAGACCAGCGACATACCATGACATGCTTAGATATACACATGAAATCAATATATCATATGATATATTTGAAAAACATAAAACAATGCGTATCAATGGCAATGTTTATAACCATCTCCTGAAAAAGGCATCAATGGTGATTGAGACATACACAAACTCAATTCGAGTTTGGCAATCAATGGGAAACATTGCTTGAAAGAATAGAAAACCACTCTCCTCAAAAGAGTGGTTTTTTTTAGAATACAAAAAATTGACTCATAACAAAAAATATAGTAAAAAAAGAAAGTTCTTTGTCATATTTCAAAAAATTTTACAAACAGTGGTTTGTTGGTTGTGGTTCTTTTACACACAATTGACAGTCAATAAGCGTTCTGTTTGTAAGACAATATATATTCATCATTATTAAAAGGAGTCGTACTATGAGTTATTTCAAAAATAGAAATGTCGCAAAAGTGTACGAAGACATTGCCGGTCTTCCTGCACACTTAGAAAAAGTTATCAAAGACAGCCACGATAAACAGTTGATTGAAACATGGGCAATTATTATGGAAGATATTCAAGACATCATTAATAAAGAGTTTGAAGAATTCCAGAAAATAGCACTCAAAAACAAAGACGAATCAGCAACAGCTGTTTATCAAAACTATATTCAAGCGTGTTTTGATATAAAGAAATGCGTTCTTGATTTTTATCACAGAGAATACCTCTGGAATGAAGAGAATGAGTTCGTAAAAATTGTTTTTGAGACAACTATCAAAAATCAATTTGAATCACCTCACCCACCAGAATACTATTTAGGAACTAAAGATACCCAGAACGCTTAAAACATATCCCTCACACAAAACAGTGAGGGATTTTTTATTGAGACACCTTCTGCATTTTACAGAAAAAATAAAAACAGTAGAGTAATAAAAAAAATGTTATTCCCTTTTGATATTGATACTCAAAAAGAAAACGATACTGAATTTCAAAACAATCAAGATTCTGTTCTTATTCATTATATAACAGATAGTTTCCAAGACCGATATAAAAATGCCATACAAGACGAAAACGGAAACCCTCTACACATAACACCTGTATTGCCCCCTCAAATACATATTTCAAGTATCGAAAAAAAACTCATTGATACACTCAAAACAGCAATCAAACAAGGATGCACTGAAGAGTCACTCGACGCACTCACCCAATCACTCGCCATTGAAGAATATAAAAAAAGAGGGAGTTCGTTTTATAGAAAAAAAGTTGCAGAAATACTTTTAGAATCCCCTTTTCCTCACCTTGCTCTCTCCTATTGCGAAGAATGGGATTCATCATGGAGAATGGATATTGTGCGTTATTATTTCAACACACAGTCTCATAATATAAAAGCGAGAGAAAAAGAAATTGATCTATACAACCTCAAAAACTTATTATCAGAAAACGAATACCAAGAACTATTACACATCATTGAATCACACAAACTTACTGATTTTAAAACGGTTCTTGAACACAGCACCGACAATAGCCCTTTAGAGTTCTTGAAAGACCCCGCATATAATGACATACTGACCAACAAAAAACAGCTCTTACAAGCATTTGAAGAAATGATTGAAGATGAAGAAATTCTCCCTTTTCAATCCTCCCGAGAAAAAGAAGAATTAATGCTCCATATGGGGCGAAATTTCTTTTTTGAGAATAACAAAAAACAACCATCCATCAATGATTTAAAAGATGCGGTTCTTTCTTATTTCGAAACTCGGCATCAATACAAGAAAAAACCATTGTTTCAAAACAGAGATATTATTTTTTTTGCGGGAAACGAAAAATACAAAAATGAGTTTCGGTTTGCAGCTCCTCAAACACAAAACGCACTTTCTCGGCAGGGAAAATCATATACATTGTTACGGTTTGAAGACACAAAAACCACGCAGAATCTTGATTCAATACAACAGAGTATTATAAACGCCCCCCCAGGAACTACATTTCTATTTGCAGGACACGGATCACGCAATGAATCAGCAATCATTTTAGGAGATGGGTTATGTCTTACCATTGAGTTTTTAACACATACGTTTTTGAAACGGTTTGAAAACCTCGATACAGCAGACGAATTAGAAGACAACCCTGATATCCTTCTGTTTTTAAACTGTTTTAATCACTCAACATACCGAAAACTCATAGCAGAACTTCAAAAGAAATCACAATCCCCTCTTCCGCTCCCAATTGGTATTATACCATCAGAATATGGACAAAGTTATGAAAACACCCTCGATGAAAACGAAAACCATTTTTTTAAAGACATTTTGCATTTCGATACGCCCGACCATGTGCCAACATTTCAAGACATTTTTGAGAACGAATTCAATACTGATATTCCGGGAAACCCATCGGTGTATATCCCCAAAAATGGAACGGTTATGCAGATAGCGGTAAATTTGGAGGAATCTCCAAATTTTGAATCTTGAATCCGGAATCTTGAATCTTGGTAAAATCGCAAAAGCGCAGTGAAGTGAGAAAGTTTTTCTAACTTCAGAATTATGAAGTATGAAGTAGGAATTATGGGAAGCGCAAGAGCGCTGAGGCACTAGAATCTGGAATCTTGGTAAAATCGCAGGAAGCACAAGAGCGCTGAAGCGATCGAATTTTGCAAAAAACAAAAAACTATGATACAATAATCAGATTTGTTAAAAAAATACATATGAAATTTTTCCAATCGGTTCCGTTTTTATCTCTCCGTAAAATCTATTTTGATGCTCCTGAAGCAGAATCCGTACAACCTCCAACACAAGAGGTAGAAACATCTCTCGCAAGTACACTCCCGAAAGACACAGAACAAGCTGTTTATGCACTTGAAGATGCTATTAGTGAAAAGAGTAAATCTCTTCAAGAAACTCGACAATCCCTTATTGGGCAAGATGATATTGATGTAAATTTCCAATTAAACGGAAAAGCAGTCAATAATGAGTTTGGTGTAAAAATAGAATCTAGCGGATCAGAAATAAGCATTCAAGAGAAGACAAGAGAAAATAATGGAGAAAAATATAAAATTATTCAACTCAAAGAAGACTTCTCAGACGTTGCGGGTGAAAAAATAAAAGAACGATACTCTGTTATCCGAGAAAATGCCGATGGAACAAAAAGTGTTATTCAACATGTTATTCTCAAAGACATATATGGAGGGAATACCTATTCAGGAGTATCGGATACTCCTGAAAGTGATTTTACATGGAATACGAAAAATAAATCTGAACTTGAAGACCTCGGACTCGATACGACTGAAAGCGGCAAAACGCAAATGGCAAACATTTTAAACAGAATTGCGAATAAGACAGAAAGTATTACAAAAGACATAAAAAAAGAAAACATTGATTATGCAAATGCGAAAAATAAAGTTATTGAAGACATAGCACGAGAACAAGAAAACCAAGAAGCAGAAAAAATATTAAGTGAGTTCCCAGAAGAAAAATAGGAAGCGCAGGAGCGCTAAAGCGCTCGAATCTTGAATCTAAGTGAGAATCTGGAATCCGGAATCTTGAATCTTGGTAAAATCGCAAAAGCGCAGTGAAGTGAAAAAGGGTTTTCACTTCAGAATTATGAATTAGGAATTATGGAAAAATCACAAGGCTTTGCACAGCCTTGTGATTTTTGTACTCTCCGTGATTTATTCAAGATTCCGGATTCCAGATTCTAGATTCTAGATTTTCGCTTTGATTCCAGATTCTGAAGTCGAAGATTTCACTCCTCTCCCTTTTTCCTGTATTTTTTCAATTTTATATGGTATAATAAGGTTTGTAGAGTTTCTCTTTTCGTATAATGTTTTTACCAGTTGATACCGACGCTAATCTTGAGAACCTGCACAAGGCAGAAGAAGCTGATCGAGAAAAATCAGTGGTGCAAACCGTTGCGTCTGATTTTCAAGACCGATACAAAAACGCTCTACAAGACGAAAACGGAAACACCATTGAAATCAGTCCCCTTTCGGCAGACCAAGCAGAAACTCGTCTGCAAGAATATAAACACACTCCAACCTACTACACACTTCATCCTCAAGACAGGGTTCGCCTGAATCAATTTCGAACCATACTCAACAAAGACACCACTGCACAAAGAGGCATAAACCGCACTGTACCACGCTTTATTCAATACGAAGTAAATCGAAGTCATCAGCAAAGTTCAGCGTATAAATATGAGTTATACAACATATTGGTTGAGTCTGATTTTTTCGATCTTGTTCATGTATACATCGCACGTTTTGCATCTGAACCATGGAAGATGGATATTCTTACACGGGCTATTCAAAAAGTGAAACAAGAAAAAAATATACGTCTTGAATCGTTAAAAGAAGACAAGGATGAATTTAAACTTCTTACCGATGAAGAATACAACACACTAAAAAACATATTGTTTGCTGAAAGTCCTGATTTTTCTGAATTACTCAATAACAGTGTTGATAACACGTTTTATCGGTTTGCAGAAGATCCTGCGTATCAGTTTGCACAAAAACACAAATCAAGTATCGAATCTGTTTGTCGAGCCCATAGCGAGTTATCAAATGTATACCCAGATAACGAAGAACGAACCTATATTATAGCCCGAAACCTTTATTTTCAGAACGCTCAAGATACGCCAAGCCAATCAGATATAGCAATGGCTATTGATGATTTTTTAGAGAACCGAAACAAATACGCCGAAAAACCGATTTTCAAAGACCGTCATAACTATATTTTTGCATCAGATGACAAGATTAAACGCAATGGACATACTCGATTTGCGACGGATAAAACAATTGCGTTTTTACGCACTCAATCCGATAGCCTAAATGTTGTTCGATCCGATACCATAGAAACAAATTACGATCAATCAGTCAGTGTTTTGAAGCATATTTATAACGCACCAGTCAATAGTACGTTTGTGTTTTCGTTACATGGAACCGAAAACGGAAACATTGTTTTTGCAAATGGCATGCAAATAAGCCCTAAAGCCATTGGCGAAGCATTCAGTCGACGTATGAACAGACCAGACATCAAAGAAGCTCTTGCAGAGAATCCTGATATACTAGTATTTACAAACTGTTTTAATCACTCAACATACCGAAAAATCATTGAAACGATTCAAAAAGACAATCACAATCAAAAAACACTCCCCATTGGTATCATGGCTTCAGAATACGGACAAAGTTATAAAAACACCCTCGATGAAAACGAAAACCATTTTTTCAAAGACATTTTGCATTTCGATACGCCCGACCATGTACCAACATTCCAAGACATTTTTGAGAACGAATTCAATACCGATATTCCGGGAAACCCATCGGTGTATATTCCCAAAAATGGAACGGTTATGCAGATAGCAGTAAATCGCAGGAGCGCTGAGGCGCTCGAATCTGGAATCCTGAATCTGGAATCTTGATAAAATCGCAAAAGCGCAGTGAAGTCTTCGACTTCAGAAGCATGAATTAAGAATTATGAATTATGAGGAATCGCAGGAATCACAAGGCTTTGCACAGCCTTGTGATTTTTGTGCTCCCTGTGATTCATTCCAGATTCAAGATTCCGGATTCCAGATTCTAACTTTGATTCAGGATTCCAATTTCTTTTCTCCATTTACAGAAAACATAAAAATAGTAGAATATAAAAAAATGTTCATCCCTGTAGATCTCGATAGCGTAGTCGAAAAACAAAAGGAAATTGAAGTTCATGTTCCTGATAGTGCCATTGTGCAATATATCTCTGATTATTTTAAAACTCGATATTTAGATACCATCAAAGACCCATCCGGAAACTCAATCCCAGTCCAGTCTTTCGATGCCGACCAAGCCGACTCTTTGTTTCGAATGTATGATTATAAAACACTGAAAATGTCTGATATTGCAGATGTTTTTACTCAAGAAGAAAGAGATAAAATTCGTAATTGGGGTATTACTCTTATGCAAGAACTAAACGGTATAACAACAAGAATCGAATTCAAACTCAAAGAGTTTCTCATATGGCAGAAGGAACAACACCCAGAAAACTCAAAACTTCAAAGAATGTTTTTTCAAATGATGGTCCGAGAAGGAACTCTATCTAAAAAACTATACCACCAAATCTTGTATGCTATCCCATACATGACTTTTCCTGACAAAATGGAGATTCTCGTCGCTACTTGTGCCGCCATAGACTACGATATCGGACAAGGTATCAAAGCTATCAAACAAGCCAGAGATGGGCAATTTATTTCAGAACAAGAATACGAAATCCTCAAAAATATTCTCCTTGACCATGATGGGGAGTTTCATTCACTCCTTGATCAGAGTAATGATAATACACTGTCTGAGTTTCAAGCTCATCCTGCTTACAATTTTGCGGTTCAACATAAATCGCACATAGAAAACGTTCTGCAAACCAATACCGATATTGCTCAATACTATGACCTCGACAAAAAACGTCAACGCGAAGAAATAATTTTCCTTATC
>CBFIAK010000003.1:0-10681 GCA_965660445.1 Patescibacteria group bacterium | reverse complement strand
ACACAGCTTCATTCCCTTGAAATTGAAATGAATCAATCCGCATGGATAAATCCAATCGATCAAGATCAAATCGTTCCTTATACCAATTACGATGTGGCTCTAATTTTTCGTACTGAACAGTCAAATACAGTTCTGGTCGATAGGTTTCGCCATCCCACCAATACATATTTTTATTTTCATCAACAGCATAATACGATTCCGTATTGGGATGAGGAGCTTTATCAGAATAAGTCACTTTCAATACCGCTGGTACACGAAAAGATCTCCCATCAATAATCTTCCGCATTGAATCCGTTCCTTTTCTCCCAAGCACCTCGACTTTTTGAATAACATCTGAATCAAATCGATCTACATATTTTTTAAGCGCAGTAGCATCTAACCCCTCAATTCGAGAATCGTTCGATTCTATATCACTTTTGGGTGTAGCATTGGCATAAAGCCATAATTTCATTTCAGTATCCGAAAAATGCGACAAAAATTTCATTTCATAAAAACAAGAATGTACAAAGGTATTCTATCTAAAAAAGCAAGCTCTGGTCAATTTTTTTATACAAAACAACGGGAAAATCTCTTGACAAAAATACATAAAAAACTTTTTTACTAGAAAATAAAATTGATTTTTAGTCGTATTCCGCATATAAAAACCACTACAATATGAATAATTTTTGGAAAGAGATTCCTCGCCCCATACTCGTACTATCGCCAATGGCTGGATACACAGAGAGCCCATTTCGGCAAATCGTGAAAGAAATAGAACCCTCAACCGTTCTTATTTCAGAGCTCTTGTCGTGCGAAGCGTTTCGTCATAAATCAGAAAAAACACTGCGAATGGCAGCATTCGCCCTTGCTGAAAAAAACTATTATTGCGTACAATTGTTTGGGAAAAGCGTAGATTCCTTTCTTCTTGCTGTAAAAATAGTGGAAGACTTAGGCGCTGATGGAATCGATCTTAATCTTGGATGTCCTTCCCCAAAAGTGATTGGATCTGGTCACGGATCAGCACTCTTAAAAGACCCATGTGCTACAGCTCGTCTTATAGAAAAAATAACACAGTCAACAGATCTTCCTGTTTCAGTAAAAATGCGTCTTGGGTTTTATAACGACTCAAACCTTATCCAAACTACCAAAGATTTTGAATCGGCAGGGATTGCATCACTTGCTATTCATGGACGCACCACAAAACAACGGTTTACCGGAACAGCCGATTGGAACCCTATTTACGAAGTAAAAAAGAATATCCATTCTATTCCAATACTCGGAAACGGAGACGTCACCTCACATACCATCGCTCAAAAAAAACTGAAGAATCTTGATGGAATGATGATTGGTCGTGCAGCACTACGAAACCCATGGATTTTTGCACAATGCCGGGCTGCGTTCAATAATACCCCCATTCCTGCAAAACCTACGCTTGATGACCAACTCAATTTGTTTGAACGCCATGCACGACTCGCCGTGACCCACAAAGACGAACGATGGGCTATGATTGAGATGAGAAAACATTTTGCCCATATTATTCGAGGCATAAAAGGAGCAAGTCAGTACCGAGAACGACTTATCCGCCTTGAATCGCTCCAAGAAATGATTGATATTTTTGATGAAATACGAACACAAGGCGATTCTCCCCCTATACAGACACCAACGACTGCTCTATAATAAAAGAGAATTTATCAACAAACCATTGTATGCATCCCTATCTCGAACAAAAAACACTTCTTGATATTTTGCGAGAACAAACAACCGATATACCGCTCAGGCGCATTATCGAATCTCTTGCTCGAAGCGTAAAATATATAAATTTTGCTATTCGATCTGGCACAACCCTCACCTCAACAACGAAAAATCCGTCTGGAGACACTCAAATTCCAATTGATCGAATTTCTGACACTCTTATAGAGTATGAACTATCACTCAGTGAATACTGTCATCTTTCTGCCAGTGAAGAAAAACAATATCCAACCTCACATAAAACACATCCCGATTCTCACTCGTATGCAGTCAGCTACGATCCGCTGGATGGAAGCTCTATTTTTGAAAGTAATTTCAGTGTGGGATCTGTTTTTGGTATTTGGGACACCCCCCATTTCGAAAACACAACTGGTGCAAAAATAAAAAGTAGTTGCTACAGTATTTATGGTCCTCAAGTTATTTTTGTCTGTACTCTTGAAAACACTGTATTTCAATTTCAGCTCAATGATGTTGGAGAATTTGTGTTTACTCAACAATTAAGCACCCTCAACCCAAACACATCTTATTTCGCCCCTGGAAACCTCAAGAGTGCCGCACAAAACGAAAACTATAAACGATATATTGATACGTGTATCCAACAACAAAAAACTCTGCGATATTCAGGAGGTATGATTAGCGATTTACACCATATAATTACAAAAAAAGAAGGGGTATTCTTATACCCCAAAACACCAAACAAACCAGCAAAACTCCGACTCTTATTCGAATGTGCTCCCTGTGCCCATATCATAGAAAAACTTCAAGGAAAAGCAGTAACCCAAGAAGGCGTCCCCATTCTCACTATTCCACTTCAAAACACTCATCAAACAGAAAGTATATTGTTAGGATCTCGAAACGAAATTGATACACTCTTGTCGTTCTTCTCATGAATATACTCACCGCTATTGATCGCTATATGCGATACCTCAAAACCATTCGTAATGCATCACCCTATACACTGCGCAACTACAGCAGAAGTCTCGACATGCTTGTGCAATGCATTGGCGAAGATGCCCATGTGCGAGACATATCGCACGACACCATTGATACATTCCGTGACACTCTGTTTGAAATTAAAACTCAATCAGGAGAAACACTCGCTCGACGCACCCAAAACATATACCTCACACCAGTTCGTGCGTTTTTAAAATTTTGTTTACAAAAAGAAATTGATGATCCTGTTCTTTCTCCTGATAAAATAGAACTCTTAAAACTTGATCCAAGAAATGTTTCCGGACTCACCCAAGAAGAACTCGATCGACTCCGATCTACCGATGCATCGCAAAACCGATTCATAAATATCAGAGATGCCGCAATCGTTGAAATGCTTTTCTCAACAGGACTCCGAATTTCCGAACTCTGCGCCTTAAATCGAGAAAACGTAAATCTCTCCACTCGAGAATTTTCTGTTATGGGAAAAGGAAAAAAGATTCGAAATGTCTACCTCACCCCCAAAGCCACTGAAAAACTCACATTATATATCAAAGAACGAGACGATTCGTATCCACCATTATTTATCAATGCTCGTACTCGTGAAGACGAATTTGAAACCAATGGAGAATCTCGACGCATCTCACGAACCTCTATTGAAATAATGATACGCAACCGTGGCCGACGCGCTGGCATTACTCGTCCCGTCACCCCTCATGTACTCAGACACACTTTTGCCACAAAACTACTCCGAAACGGAGCAGATTTGAGATCTGTTCAAGAACTACTCGGACACAGCAATATCGCTACAACACAAATCTATACACATGTTGCAAATGCAGACCTGAAACGAACTCACGAACGATTTTTAGATCCCGATTCTTAAACCATACGCAAGCCTAACCCGTCTCGATATACACGACGACGAATATCTTCCACAATTTCTTCTGCTGATTCGTTTCTTTCTGAAATATCATCAGCCGTTTTTGGAGGAGCAAACGTAACATCTATCTGATGATATGGCTTATCAAACCCATCTAAACGAACAGGAACAAGGGGCGTCTTTGGGTTTTGGTTCACAAAATGAACCATTCCTTTTTGTAGTTTTCCAATATTCCCTTCCCCATGACTTTTCCCTTCTGGAAAAAACGCTACATGTTCTCCTTTTTCTAAATACGATTGAATTTGTGCGTTGATAGCTTCTCGTTCTTCTGTGGTCATTTTTTTTCCATGAGCTTTATCTGGTACTATGATGTATTCCATTTGTCGAATTAGTTCTCGATATGATTCATCAATAGGATCACTCACAATGAAATGAACTTTTTTGTCGAGCAAATACTCTATAAGAAAATCAAAATGCAAAATATAATACGGTATTGAGTGTGTATTATTAAAAAATATCTTATGTTCATCAAGCACTCCTGGATGATTGGGAGCAAACAAAATTCCTTCCTTTATATGAAGAATATTCCCAATATCATGAAGAAATGTTTCAATACGAACCCCATCAAAAATAACATCACATAACTCTCTTAAATAATCACGCGCATGAACGGGATCATTTATTGCTTTTTGCCAATAAATTTGAGTACATTCATTTATACGATCAATCTCAGCTTGACGATGAGCATCAAGAGATAATGACGAAGGAAGTTTATTCATGGTGACTAATATAAAAGAAAAATAAAATACGTCAATTACTTTCAAAAAAACAGAAACTATTGAGTCTTTTTTTAAAAAATACTAAGGTAAAGAAAAAAACACACATGCTTTGCACTCTTCAGTCACTCACAACTATCGGGCTCGATGGAGCTGTTATTGATATTGAAGTCGATATCCACAAAGGACTCCCTCGGTTTTCCATTGTTGGACTAGGAGACACCGCTATTCAAGAATCAAAAGAACGGATTCGATCAGCGCTGAAAAATAGTGGATTTGAGTTTCCTTCTCAAGTCATATCGGTCAATCTTGCTCCCGCTGATATTAAAAAATATGGTCCTCGGTTCGATTTAGCAATTGCTTTAGGAATCCTTCATGCTAGCGAACAGATAACGATTCCTCCAACATATAAGCATGCTCTCTTTTTAGGAGAACTTAATTTTCAAGGACAAATTCGTCCCATTCGTGGCGCTCTGCCTTTAACTGCGTTTGCACACACTCAAAACTTTAAACAAATATTTATTCCAAAAGAAAACGAAGGAGAATGTCAATTTGTACCAGATATTGATATATATGCTGGCACAACTCTACACGAAGCAACACAACACATAACGCAACACCAACACATACCAAAAACATCGTTTATCCCCCTTATTGAACAAAACGAAAACCACGACGACAGTCGAGACTTAAAACATATTAAAGGACACGAACACGCCAAAAGAGCTTTGTGTATCGCTGCAGCAGGTGGACACAATATTCTCCTCTCTGGTCCCCCCGGAACAGGAAAATCAATGCTCGCCCAATCAATCATCACTATACTCCCAACGCTCAGCCTTAAAGAAGCCCTTGATATTACAAAGATTCATTCGATCGCTGGACTCACAAGCCCCGAAAACCCAATTATCCGCAGTCGTCCATTTCGGTCTATTCATCACACGGCCAGTAGTGTAGCACTCGCTGGAGGCGGAAACCCACCGAGCCCTGGGGAAATATCACTCGCTCATGGAGGAGTTCTTTTTATAGATGAATTTGGTGAGTTTTCACAGCGCACAATAGATATTTTACGACAACCCCTTGAAGACGGATATATCAGTATTTCAAGAGCGTCAGGAAAAGTTCAGTTTCCGTCACAGTTTATGCTTGTGGCAGCTACAAACCCAACGCCTTGCGGGTTTGAAAGTAACGACACTCGATGCACCTGTTCAGCCGCTCAAATACAAAAATACCAAAACCGAATATCAGGGCCAATCGTTGATAGAATTGATTTACATATTCATATTCCAGCTCTCCCGTTTGAAAAAATAAATAGCAGTGCCTCATCTCATGATTCTCGTACATTTCGATCATTTGTTGAAAAAGCACGAGCAAGACAAAAAGATCGGTTTCAAAACGAACCAATTGAATTCAATGCACATATGACATCTCCGCACGTCAAGAAATACGCTCCTCTTTCTAAAGAATGCCAAGACTTACTCAAAGAAGCCACTGCTAAAATGAACTTGTCAGGTCGGTCTTTTTATCGTATAATAAAAATAGCGAGAACTATTGCTGATCTTCATGATTGCGATTCGATAGAAACTCAGCATATTGCTGAAGCTATTGGATACAGACCAAAATCATGAAAATAAAATAATTTTTATTATTCTGTTTATGAAAAAATATCCAAATCTTCCCGATTATATTTCCAATTTTCTATCAGAAAATTTTAATACCCTATCACGAACAAAAGCCTTTGCTGAATACAAAAAAGGAAATCCGAATGAACTTATTAAAACGATAGATGATTTGATTATAAAAATACAAGATGACACTAAAAAACGTCTTTATAAATATCTGTATCCACAAGCAGAAGAGAAAACAGAAGAAAAAGATGTCACTGATATTATGAGAGAAAAAGAGGATTTAGAACAAGACTTAGAAATTATTGCCCATAATATTGAAAATCCATACGATCAATATCAACCCTTATTTGACGACCCTTATTTTGATAAAAAACTCCGAGAAGCGTTTATAGAAAAAAATAAAAACAACATTCAATTCGCGAAAGAAACTCTTGATTGGCTTTTAGAACAAAAATCAGAAAACGAGTATTTTTGGAACGCTATTTTTGAATTTTATACAAAACATACCAACGAAGAAGCAATTGACACTCTTATGATTCGGTTTGATTCGATTTATAATACAACTCAAAATCAATTTCTCCTCTATCCATTGTGTAAACTCTATGGAAAACTTGCTCACAATAAACAATCTAAATATCAATTCAAAGTCGACTTGTACCAACAAAAACTATACGATGCAATTCATCAAAACGAAACAGAAGGCGACGATGAAACCCTTGAACAATTACTCCAAGATCTCTACACACTCTACAACGATGATCTCATTGACTTACCGGAAGACAAAGAGCCAATACACATTCTCGAACAACTCTATGAATTAAACCCCTATGAACCATTTGGCCATCACGAGCTCTGTCAATACTATATTGAAACAGGGCAAAGCAAAAAAGCGGAAGCAATGTATAAAAAAGCACTCGAAAACCCTAATGATGAAGACACAATAAACGAGTTGGCTTCCCTCTTCAATTCGTATTTTCCCAAATACAGACCTGTTGCTCAACACAAAAAAATCGTTGAAGAATCAATAGAAAACAGCCTACAACGTCATAACAAAAACTAAGAAAAACTATTCTTCGGTCCTCTCTAAAACATTCTCTTCACACAAAAACGATTCACGAAACTCAAACTGACGTGTTTCTCCTTCAAAGTTATACACATACACTTGATATGCTTGACCAGGCACAAACGATTCAATTTCGTCTTCCCATTCACCATTTACAGACGCCATCACCTTCCCTTTCGAATCTTTCACGGCCCATAACTGGTTGGAATCTATCAAATCTTTCAGAACACACTGTACTTTTGCTGGTTCAAACGAATGAAACCCAAAAAAGTTCCACCCAGCTTTCAACTCTTGATAAATAGGATATGCAAATTCCGATCCAGGAATCTCAAGTTCCAACGGACGAGAGACGTATATTTGGTATGCCGTAAATGGATCAATAACTCCTAATAAATCAATATCCATCTTTGGCCAAAACAAATCTCCAGTGTGTTCTTTTATAATGAAAGACTCATCGACTTCGTACAGTGGTTGAAATAAATCCTTCACTACTTTCGTATGCGGATCTAAAGCAAACGAAACCCAGTTCCATCCGGGAGCCAATTGCAAGATATGAGTTGAAGAATATTCCTTATCTGCTGAATAAAAGAACTCTTTTGCCATTGCTTCTTTGGAAGACAAAGCACACGCAGGACCTTTGAGTTCAATAGGACATCGCATTGACTCAGCTTTCAATGTTCCGTTCTCACAATAATACTCAAGTAACTCATGAGTCCCTAAAACTCGATCTGATAAAATGGTTTTGACTTTTGTATCCCCAGATTCATACACAACTTCTCCTCTTTGAGCATAATTAATACCTCCATCAGAGTCCTTACATTCCGACTTTGCGGCTGAAGCATAAAAATTTTCATAAAAAGCAAGTGTACTGCCTTTTGTTTCAAAATTCGTTAAGTCTTGCATTTTTCGATGCTGATTCCGAACTGATGTTGGACGCACCACTAATTGCTCAGTAGGTTGTTCAAATTCAGCAGATTCTTGTCGAGTAATATGAGTGTCTCGAAATGTACTGATACGGTTTCTGGTTTTTTCGTTTAAAAAAGAATTCGATGAAAGAAACGGCAAAGGCACTTCCATATCCATAAGAAATTGTTCCATTGTAAACCAAGAAGCACCTAAAAAAAAGGACGTCCCTATCATCACAAAGACCTTTTTTCCAAGTGTGCGCTGAAAATCATGAAATGGCATAGCCACATCATTATATCGAGAGAACAAAAAAACAACTAATAAAAACAAAAAGAAACCACAAAATGGCATTGACAAAATAAAAAAACATGAAATAGAGATAGAAAAAGAATATGGATTTTTTTTTGTTCTTATGGCATAGTTTGAGACGATATGGATTTTCGAGTAAAAAAAAGAATACGAGTTTTGCAGTATGCGTTCAGCATTATATTTCTCGTATTTACTATTCGATTATTTGAATTACAAATACTGGAACATAATAAATATGAAACCCTTGCTCGAGATCAACACCAAAAACGGTTTGAACTCCCTGCTCAAAGAGGGAAAATATTAGTACGAAAAAATATGAAAGTGGATGAATACATTCCACTCGCAACCAATAACACCCTTAAAATGTTATTCGTTGATCCACTTATTCTTGCTTATCCTCGGTATAACCCCAGAGAACCACTTGACAACCAAGAACGAGGAAACCCTCAACTCGCAGCACAACTCATTGCTCCATTACTCATAAACTCACATTGTGAAAGAATCGAAGGATGTATAGTAAAGGAAGATCCAGCAGACTGGACACCATTAGAAAAAAGCATTATCCAAGCATATCAAAAAGAACTCGAAAAAAAGTTTACACAACTTGAGCGTCGCCGTGTCATACTTGTTAATGGAATTACACCAGAAAGAGGAAATACTATCCTCCAACTACGACTTCAAGGTATAAGTGTTGAAGAAAACCAGCTTATTGCAGACCCTGTGCTTATTACCGATCCAGTCAAATCAGCAGAAATATTGTCGCCACTTATTAATATAGAACCCGATACATTAGCCGAACTTCTCAAGCGCAGACAGACTCGATATATTCCGATTCAAGAAAAAATAAACCCCGAAGTATCTGAAAAAATAGAAGCACTCAAAAACAATCCTGAATATCAAACAATATTAAGGGGTATACAACTACAAGATGAACAGTGGCGATACTACCCCGAACGAAGTTTAGCATCTCAAGTAATTGGATTTGTAAATAACAATGGTGTAGGACAATACGGAATTGAAGGTCGATTTAACGATATACTTTCTGGAAAGAGTGGTGTTATTTTTGGAGCGACAAATATTCGTGGACAACAAATACTCGGAAAAGACTACCAGTTTTCAAGAGCCGAAAACGGAGCCGATGTTGTCTTATCAATTGATAGAGTTATTCAAGGTCAACTTGAAAAAATACTCGCTGATGACATTCGTCGATTTGAAGCTGATGCTGGACAGATTATTGTTATAGAACCAGAAACAGGAAGAATATTAGCCATGGTGCACCAACCGACGTTCGATCCAAATCAATACACAAAAGCATTTTCTCAATACGAAATCACAGAAGAACAATACCAGTTCGATATGGAAAACGAAAATTTTAATAAACGAATACCCACTATACAAACAGAAACAGGACAATATTTTCGATATTTTAATACTTGGGGGCCACTCGTTTTTCGAAACCGAATTGTTGCTGACACATATGAACCTGGATCTGTTATGAAAGCGGTTACGATAGCCGCTGCTATAAACGCTCAAGAAATAACACCTCAAACTGTGTTTAATGACGTTGGGCCTATCAAAGTAGATGAATTTCAGATTCGAAACTCTGATAGCACATACGCTGGTTGGACAAGTATGGTTTCGGTCTTGAGTCGATCGCTCAATACCGGAATTGCTTTTATTACAAAAAAAATGGGTTCTCAGCTTCTTTATACATATCTCAAGGATTTTGGGTTCGGAGAATACACTGATATTGAACTAAACGGAGAAGCCAATGGAACACTTCCTTTCTGGAATGAATGGACTGAATCAGAGCTCGTTACTCGAGGTTTCGGACAAGGGGTTACATCAACACCACTCCAAATGGCATATGCTTTTTCAGCTCTTGCCAATGGAGGATATCTCAATAAACCTATCTTAGTAGAAGAAATTCGTTATCCCGATGGAACAGTGAAGAAATTTCATCCACAAAAAATAAAACGAGTTATCTCTAATGAAACCTACAATACCGTCAAAGCTATGTTATTACATACCGTCGAAAAAGGGATTGCCACCGCTTCACAGGTTTATGGATATACCATTATGGGAAAAACAGGAACCTCACAAACCTATAAAAACGGAAAAGCTCAAGAAGGAGCCGGAACAACTATCACTTCCTATGCAGGATTTGGCCCACTCCAAGACCCAAAATTCGTAATTTTAGTAAAATATGATTATCCAAAGTCATCACAATGGGGTTCTGAAACAGCCGCTGTTACTTTTCGAAAATCGGCAGAATTTTTGTTTCAACACATGGGAATCCCTCCCGATAAATAGAAACTATTTTCTCTCATTGTATTCTTCGCTTTTTTCAGGTATAATAATACGATGAGCGAAACTCCCCGTTACGATGAATTACTCGCAGAAGAACCTATACGGATCGCCACTCATAAGGATCTAGAATCGTTAAAAAAAACGATTCAAA
>CBFIAK010000002.1:0-140866 GCA_965660445.1 Patescibacteria group bacterium | reverse complement strand
AGCTTCGATATTTTTTTAATCTATACCTATGTAAAATGGAGACCGGTCTCCATTTTATAAGAATTAAGATTGAGATTTAGGTTGAGAAATAAGGAACAATCACAAGGTTTTGCACAGCCTTGTGATTCATGCGATTCTGCGATGGGAACAAGATTCAAGATTCCGGATTCAAGATTCTTATTTAGATTCCAGATTCGAGCGCCTCAGCGCTCCTGCGCTTCCCCATAATTCATAATTCCTACTTCATAATTCTGAAGTGAAAATTCTTTTTCACTTCATTGCGCTTCTGCGATGTAAACAAGATTCTAGATTCCGGATTCAAGATTCTATTATTACATAATAACTACAAAAATACTAAAAAACGCACAGTGAAAACAAAACTTGGAGACTGGTCTCGGGTTTGTTCGATGAATAAAGGATTTCTATTTTTATGAGATTATTTTTTGAGCAATTTAATTGTTCTTGTGTTAAAAAAGTACATATATAAGCCAAAATTTGGAGACCGGTCTCGAATTTAAGAATGAAGATTGAGATTCAGATTGAGAAATAAGGAACAATCATAAGGCTGTGCACAACCTTGTGATTTTTTTGTGATTCCTGTGATTGTACCAAGATTCAAGATTCTGGATTCCAGATTCTGATTTTATATTGAATTTATTCATAAGAATATCTAGAATGAAAAATGTTTCTTAAACAATTTATTATGAAATACACTCACACACAACGTTTATTCCTTTCTATAATAGCAAGTATTGTCATGCTTCCAGTCTCTACAAATGCTCTGGCAGAAGACGCATCAATGTGTGCACAAGTTATTCAACCAGCTGTGAATGCTAATGGAGAATGTAAAGAATTTCCGACTCCTTGCGATGTGCCTGAAAACTGGAAAACAATTCAGTCATGTACACTCGTGCAACCCGTTGATTTTGGAAGTCGTCTCGAAGAAGTAAATAAACGCAGAGATGCATCTCGATGGGATGTATTGCGTAAAAAACTTGAAGAAAAACGACGTCAGTCCAGTACAAACGAGGCATCATCACAAGCATCGTTTGGGACATCTGCACTCATAAAAAATGATCAAGAATATAAGTCACGACAACAACGACTCCTTCAAAGCATGAGTAATCGTCGTCGTCGAACATTTACACAACCAAAAATACAGAGTGCTGAAACTCGAGAACAAGTCAAAGTAATTCAAAATAAAACACAAAAAAAGAGTGATACTGAAACCAATGAAAACAGACGAACCAATAAAGCCCTTCGGATGAAACCTTCTATTGGGAGTATTACGAATATGAAACGAACTGGATACATGACCGATACCCAATCTCGGGTAGGAGTACAAACAATGACGACCACGAACTGGGATGCAAGAAAAAATGTATTACAGTTTTGGGAACGTCCAAAACCAGACCCCAAACCAAGCAAACTCAAAAATAATTCTGATTTAGAGAGCCGATTAGATAATAAACGATTTAGGCGAGGAAGGCTCGAACGAGATTTTGGACTTGAAAATCGATAAACAATCACAAAAAAAGAGATATATTCTTATGAAAAAAATACGCCCGAATAATACGGTGCGTATTTTTTTATCTTTTCTTTTTCATATCTTTTTCGTATACTCAAAACATGCACAAAAATGTACTTATTCTCGTTATTTTTACACTATTTTTATGGGGATGTGAAGACACTTCTGACACAAAAAAAACAGGGGTTCCTGAAACGCTTCGACCTCTTGCACCAAAGAGAGTTAATCAAGAACTTACACCAGAAGAAATTGACGAAATTGAACGACAAAAACAAGAAGCACTTCTTGAAGAATCCGACATATTTGATGGAGAAACAATTGATGGAAGTTCTCTTGTTCAAAATGATGGCGTTTATGAGTTTCCAGAAGGTCGGCCTTTTACGGGAAAAAGCGTGTTATCTTATGCAAGCGGTCAGAAATCACAAGAAGGATATTTTAAAGACGGTCTACGATCGAATCGTTGGGAGTTTTGGGAACCCAGCGGTGAGAAATGGGCAGAAGGAGAATACGAAAAAGGTTTACCGTATAAAAGATGGACTCGTTGGTGGACAAACGGAGCTATTGCCGAACAAGGTGATTTTAGAGAAGGACTTCGAGATGGAACATGGTATTTTTGGAATGAACTTGGTGTAAAAGAAGGCGAAAAAAACTACGACCAAGGTGTTGCAACAGGAGTATGGACTGAATGGTACAGTGACGGGAAAAAGAAGAAGGAAACCGTTTATGTCGATGGAAAAATAAACGGGCTTGTTACCACTTATTATCCCGACGGATCGATTGCTTCTCAAACTTCTTATGTTGAAAATGTACCCAATGGAAGTCATGTAGCCTATCATGAGAATGGAGAGGTGAAAGAAGAAGGATTTTTTGATGACGGAATCAGAGAAGGCACATGGACATTTTTTGATCCCAATGGAAACGTAACGGGACAAACTGAATACGAAATTACCATTACGCAACAAAACACAAATACTCAAACGACACAAACACCAAGCACCACAACGAATACAATTACAACAGAAGATCAAGAGCAAGTCGATTCGACAGAAACTGAAACTGAAAGCCAAACAGTCAGTGTTCCTATTGAGAATGAATCAACATCTAAAAATGGAACACATTCGAGTGTTCCTACAACGCTTGTACCACTCACTCCCGATGAAGATTTGCCACCTGAAGAATACTATACCAATCCGCCATCACAAACCCCACCACCCGATACATCAAACGAAATGAATCTTCCTCCCTCAGGAGTATATTCCAATCTCAATATTTCAAGTGGATCAGGAGGAAGCACTCAATATACCACGAGTGGAGGAAGTAATAGTTCACAATCGAGATGTTCAAATTTATACGAACCAGTATGTGGCGTGAACATGAGAACATACATCAATGACTGTATGGCACAAGAAGCAAATATAGATGTTTTATTTGAATGTGCATGTCCGTCACCTGGGGTCAATATTGAAGATTACACATGTCCAAACTACACTATCTATACCGATTCATCAGAAGTATCACGTCCAGGGTTACCACAAGGAGAACAAAGAATTTTTATTACCTATTACGTAACTGAAGAAAAACAAGAAGAAGGAATGTTCGTAAACGGAGTAAAGGAAGGTGTTTGGGAATCGTGGTATCCAAATGGGCAAAAACGAACAGAGTATTTTTATCAAGGAGGAATCATCCAAGGTGTTGCGTTTGTGTGGTATAACAATGGACAACTAAAAGAACAAGGATCATACGATGAAGGAAAACAAGATGGTTACTGGCGTATGTGGTATGACAACGGAAGCACGTATGCTGAAGGAACATTTGACCACAGCGTAAAAACTGGGATTTGGCGGTATTATCGACGAGACGGATCTCTCTTGCGAGAAGAAGACATGGGGGCTGGGTTTGGGTCATAAGTTTCGTTTTTAAGAAGAGAACATTTGATTCTCTCTCTATTTTGCATCACAATACAGACCACAAGAAAACATACATTGAATGGATACTTATATACAAAAATTTAATACTCATTGGGAAAAAACATTTCCTCAATATGGATCGAGTGAGTGGAATGAAATTCCTGATTTTCTCTATAGTATTGAAGTACCGATTGCAGTAGAAAACATCAGTTTTTCTGAATCGTTATCTCAGTCATTACAAAATCTTCATAAGCCACATCAAGGATTATGGGTTCCTGCACAAAAAATGCATATCACTCTTGCGCTTCCTGGGCGCATGGGGTTTCATTTTCAACTCAATGAAGAACGATCTATTCGGAAAAAACTCACTGATATCGTCAGTCGATATAAACCTTTTGAAGTGCTATTGGGAAACATAAATTGTTTTCCCAACAGTTTGTTTCGAGAAGTATACGACAAAGACGGATTCCTTGCACAATTACATCAAGATATTTGTTCTGAAATTCCGTTCTCTCAAGATCCAGCGTATCAGTTTCAAAACTTCATTCCTCATATAAGTCTTTATTACGGACAAGGGGATAGTGATCTTTTTCGTCATTCTAAATTTACAAGAGAGCTTCCCATTCATACGATGAATATCAACCGATTATTTCTTGCAAAAACAAAAAACAAAGATGGTGAATATGAAAAACAGATATTATCAGAATTTCTTTTTTCGTAGTTCTTGATTTGAAAACTTCATTTATGACTCATAATTTTTTAGAACAACTCAACCCTCAACAAAGAAAGGCGGTACAAATACACGACGGACCTCTTTTGATTTTAGCAGGAGCGGGGTCTGGAAAAACAAGATGTTTGAGTTTTAGAACAGCTGATTTAATACGCAATGGGACTGCTGGAAACCGTATATTAGCCGTAACATTTACGAATAAAGCTGCCAACGAGATGAAACAACGAATTGAATCATTGCTGGGAAATACCACTCGCATTCGTATGCCAGAAGTTGGAACGTTCCATTCTATTTGTGTACGAATACTTAGACAGGAAATCGAAAAAGTATCATTCGGATGGACAAAACAGTTTGTTATTTTTGATACATCTGATACTCAAAACTTAATAAAACAACTGATAAAAGAGTACTTCAATGACGAAGATACAATAAAACCAAAAGGTATCCTTTCTCATTTTTCATCAGCAAAGAACCAATTAATGGATATTGAAACGTATACCCAATCAATCCACTTACCATCTCATACACAACTCGCTCAAATATTGCATACCTTATTTCCAAAATACAACCGAAAACTACAAGAACACAATGCGTTTGATTTTGATGATTTATTACAAAAAACAGTCGAAATATTTGAAACTCATCCAGAAATATTGGAGAAATATCAAGAAAAATGGCGATACGTAATGGTAGACGAATACCAAGACACAAATTTTACACAATACCGATTGATACGTCTACTCACCGATACTCATCAAAACATTTGTGTTATTGGAGATGACCATCAATCCATTTACTCTTTTCGAGGTGCTGATTACACAAACATTTTAAATTTTGAAAAAGATTTTCCAAATGCAAATGTTATAAAGCTTGAACAAAATTATAGATCAACTAAAAATATTCTTTCGTGTGCAAATACACTTATTGCTCACAACAAAAGTGGTCGAAAGAAAGAGCTATGGACTGATAACAGCACTGGGGAGCCGTTAATTATAGCTGAGATATCAGATGAAAAAGAAGAAGGAAATTTTATTGCTGAAACTATTTTAAAACGATGCCAGACACAAGGATACAGTTTTTCAGACTGCGCCGTACTGTATCGAATGAACGCTCAATCACGATCTATAGAAGAAGCATTTATGCGTCGACAAATCCCCTATCAAATTATAGGAGGAACTCGATTTTTTGATCGCAAAGAAATCAAAGACCTTATCGCGTATTTACGCCTTATCTACAACCCAAAAGACGATTTATCTTGTTTAAGGATTATTAATATTCCAAGTCGAAAGATTGGTGCCTCTACATTGAGCATACTCCAAGAATATGCGTCTATGTATGATATGGGAGTGTATGAAGTTTTACAGTATTTAGACGAAATTCCGGGTTTACACAGTGGAAAAAAACAAACATTAAGTGTATTTCGAAATATAATAGAATCATTTCGAGAAAAAAAAGATTCTCTCCCTATTTCACTGCTTCTTGAACGAATTATTGAAGACATTCAATACGAAAAATATCTGGATGATGGAACAAGTGAAGGAGAATCCCGACAACAAAACGTACAAGAACTTTTTTCTGTCGCTCAAAAATATGATGCCACTGAAGATGGACTTGCTTCGTTTTTAGAAGGAGTTTCTCTTATTGCTGATATTGATAATTATGCACAAGGAGAAGAACGCGTTACATTCATGACTGTTCATTCGGCAAAAGGCTTAGAGTTTCCGATCGTGTTTCTGCCTGGATGGGAAGACGGTATTTTTCCGAGTAGCAATGCTTCAACGGAAGACATTTCAAAACTCGAAGAAGAAAGACGTCTTGGATATGTTGCTATAACACGAGCAGAAAAAGAATGTATTATTACGTGGTGTCGCGAACGATTATTATTCGGACGAACGATGTTGGGCGATCCATCTCCATTTTTAGGAGAGCTTGATCAGCGATGTATTCAACAAGAACGACGAGAATCATTTTCTTCATTTCGGTCGACACGAAAACCATACGACCAAGGTATTGCTCGAGAACACGATATTTTATTCGCACCACCTCAAAACCGAGAAGAAGCACTTTGGGGCAGTGCTCAACCAACATCTCCATTTGCTACTGGTGAGAGAGTACGGCATATGAGTTTTGGGGAAGGCACTATTTTAATGGTATCAGGTGATGTATTAACTGTCACTTTTAAAAACAGTGGAATCAAAAAAATGGTTGGATCGGTAGCCCCACTCACAAAAATAGAAGAAACGACCTCTGAATAAAAACAGCTATCCGTTTTATTTTTTGTGTTTAATATTTCTTAAAACAAACTCATTTGAGAATCTTTTTCTTTTAATTCTGGTTTTTTAGTGTGCTTATGCGATGGCATTATTTGGGTATCATAGAGTTTTTTAAACCGAGTGTAC
This sequence comes from Patescibacteria group bacterium, assembly GCA_965660445.1. Classification (GTDB taxonomy): domain Bacteria; phylum Patescibacteriota; class Gracilibacteria; order UBA4473; family UBA4473; genus CBFIAK01. The sequence goes on along the minus strand of CBFIAK010000002.1, from coordinate 134,302 downwards.
AAAGCATTGAAATTCATTTTTTCAAAGAATGCAAGAGGCTTTTCTTTTGGGCACTGAAATTGAGTTTTAAAATCAAACGCTATAGGAACTTCACAATGGATTGTTGCCAGTGCAAAACAATGTTGAATATATTCATATTCTTCTTTTAATTTGTCACGCCATTTTTCAGGTAAATCATTGATATTTTTATACATATTTTCAAGAGATTTAAACTGTGCAAGCAGTTGTACAGCTGTTTTAGGCCCTAGTCCTTTGACTCCTTTGTAGTTATCAGAGCTATCCCCTACTAATGCTTTATAGTCTCGTATTTGTTCTGGATAGACTCCAAATTTTTCAAATGTTTCGTTTCGTCCGTAAGGAAGTGCATCTTCTATTTTTCCGTTAAACTTTAAGAACTGTATACGGTCATTCACCAGTTGGAGAAAATCAAAATCACCACTCATAATACAAACATTCCAATTATGAGGTTGTGACTGAACAGCTAAAGTACCAATAATATCGTCTGATTCGTATCCGGGTAAGGAAAGCATAGGAATCGAAAACGATTCAATCAGTTCCTGCACATACGGCATTTGTGGATAAAAATCATCAGGAGCTTTTGTTCGTTGAGCCTTGTAATCTTTATCCATTTCATGGCGGAACGTTTTTTCTGGGGTATCAAATGTAACACATAAGACATCGGGGGTATGGAAACGAATAATATTTATTAATGTTGAAGCAAACCCATAGACCATTCCTACTGGCATATCATTATAGATTGGAATAAACCCACGCCCCACACCATGATAGGCACGATGCATAAGAGCATTCCCATCTATGAGTACGGCTTTAGGATGTGATTTTGACATGAAATAGATAGACTTTTTTGTTTTTTTAGTATATAATAGAGGGATTTTTTCAAAAAAACAAATGAAGAACCGTTCCCCTTTTGATCTGGAAATTCAATTACAAAACAGAAAACAAGGATTACCCGTTTACAGGGAAAAGAGAATAGAAGAGGTTCTTTATTTATTTAATGAGTTCATAAAAGAGAAGAGCTGGCAAATATGTAACTCAAGTAATAATCAGGAAATATTAATACAAAATGTATTTGAAGACATTTCATTCGTTCATTCTTTTGTAAGAAATGGAGCATTAAAAATACTCATGTTGTCACAACTATGGGAAAGGCAAATAGTTCAAAAGAAAATATTACAAAAACGAAAAAAATATATTCACGCAGAATTTAAAGTATTTCTCTGCTGAAAATATTTAATCTTAATTATTTATATACCTTTTCAATCTTTTAATATTCATATAATGAAAACACACAAAATACTCTCATATATAACATTAGGAACCCTCTTATTTGGGATTTCTAATATTATGGGAATTGCTCAAGCAGCATACATAACTCGGTTTAGTGCAAGCTCAATTATCAGTGGTACAAACAATCAAGTACTGGTAACAAGTGGTTCTACAAGTACATGGGCATTAATTGCTGCAGATAATATCGCTTCTAATGCGGTAACGACTGCAAAAATTAATGCATTAGCAGTAACAGATGCAAAATTAGCTGCAAACTCTGTTATTGAAGCAAAAATTGCAAACAGTGCAGTAACTACTGCGAAAATCAACGATCTGGCTGTAACTGAAGCAAAACTGGCAGCATCAGCAGTAACGAATGGGAAAATTGCTAATGGTGCGGTAGATGCAAATAAGTTAGCTTCTAATGCGGTAACGACTGTAAAAATACTTGATGCAAATGTTACCACTGCCAAAATTGCTAATGGTGCGGTAACGACTACAAAAATTGACAGCGGAGCAAATAATACCGTATTAACAACAAATGGTTCTGGTACAGTTACTTGGGAAGCCCGTGCTAACTTTGCTTCTTCAACACTTACTTCTGGAAATATTTTTGTGGGGAATGTTTCCAATATTGCAACGAGCGTTCCTCTATCTGGGCATGCAACTATTTCAAATACTGGAGTACTTACTCTAGCTGATAATGCGGTAACGACTGCTAAAATTAATGCATTAGCAGTAACAGATGCAAAATTAGCTGCAAACTCTGTTATTGAAGCAAAAATTGCAAACAGTGCAGTAACTACTGCAAAAATCAACGATCTGGCTGTAACTGAAGCAAAACTGGCAGCATCAGCGGTAACGAATGGAAAAATTGCAAACAGTGCGGTAGATGCAAATAAATTAGCTTCTAATGCGGTAACGACTGCAAAAATACTTGATGCAAATGTTACCACTGCTAAAATTGCTAATGACGCTGTAACTGCTGCAAAAATTGGAACAGCAGGTGCGGGTGATGCCAATAAAATATTAACAACTGATGGATCTGGAAATCCTCAATGGGAAACAAAAACGAGTGTATTAGCATCAACTTCTGCAATCTTTGACGTACAAACGAGTGCTTCTACAACATGGTCTGGAATGACAATTTCAAGTCCGCAAACAATGCTAAGACCTACCGGAACAACGACTGGTCCAACGACGGTAACCCTTCCCACATGTGGAGGTTCCTATCAGGGATTCATGGTAACGGTAAAAGGTGCTTCAACCATAACACCTACAAACACCCTCACTGTAACCCCTGCTGATATTACCGTTATATTGACCGAAGCATCAAACTCAGTTGATTTAGTTTGTGATACATCAACTTGGTACGTTAAATAATATCAACTATTATTTCATTACTCTTGTATATATTTCAGAGTATAGAGGTGGAGTTGGGGTAGTATATAAATTTACTACTTCAACTCCATTTTAAATATGCATTCGTTTTAAATATATAATATTAAACACGAACGATTCCCCTTAATAAAACTCTAATACAATTGAACAGATAGTCCATTTTCATATATGAGTAATGCTTTTTTGTATAATTTCGACATAAAACAGGTAGACTTTTTTGTTTCTTTGGTATATAATAAAGGGATTTTTTCAAAAAAAACAAATGAAGAACCGTTCCCCTTTTATTCTCTCTATTGGATCAAAGACAAAACAAGAAATGAAGAGTGATCACTATAATTTATTAATGCAATACTTAAAAGAAAACAGTATTGAAATTGTGAACGGAGAAAACACAAAGAAAGCTGATGCTGTATTGATATGGGATAAAGATGATTTCACTCAAGACATGATACAAAAAGGCATTGTTCCAATAATTTCAGAAGAGTCGGGATATGAAGGATTCAATGCTCAAAAAGAAACTGGAAATGCGTTCACATTCACTACTGGGAATATATATCAATGTATTGCGGCTCTCACCAGAGCAAGTATAAACTACGAATTTCCTTATGACTGGAGTATTCTTCAAAAAAATTTAAAAAAGAAAACAAAATAATCATGATTTCCTACGACCAAATACGTCCGCTTATTGAAAAAAATATTTTTATATCGATTGATACAAAAAAGAAAATCGCTGAACAGTTTTCTTCTTTTGATGAAGAAAAAAAAGAAAAATTATTTCAGATGTTTTCATCTGCACACAAAGACCAAGGAATTTTGCTCAAGAAGGCATTAGAACTCAACCCGAGTCTTGATATTTCATTACGAGAAAAATTAAATATTGAGAAACAAAACCGATTAAAGAATGCTGAAAGAAAAAACACTCTAAATGAAAAAGAATACATTGAATCACTCGAGTCTTTTTTTAATACCATTTCATAATGCCACAAGAGAAACCCAAGAAAACGTTAAACGATATATTGTTTCCCGAACGAGAAGCAAAAGATTCATTAAAAAAAGAAGTACGAAGTTTAGTCTTTTTTAAGGCAGAACGAGACCATTTAGAACTCAAAACAAGACTTGAAAATTTCCTAGAAAAACAAAAGAAAGAGATTCAAGAATCTCATCCTGATATATCGGTTGAAGCCTATATGCAAAAAGAAGCAGAAGCGTATATGGAATGGCAAAAAACAAATATTTTTCCAAGGGAGGACGATCAAACTCCATCGTATAAAGTATGGGGGCAATATGAAGAAGCCTATATATATTTAGGATATGAGTCACAAGAATACAAAGCTTTAATTGGTCAGATAGAACGATTTATAACGGATCAAGAACAAAAAGACACTCCTTCAACAAAAATCGGATTTGGATTTAATGCCCTTCATTCTCAAGACTTACTAGAAAGTGTTTCTGATGGTCACAATACTGAACGATTTACAAATAGTTTATACGATGTTTGGCAAATGAAAGAATCGGCAAAAAAAGCCGAAATAGAAGGGCATCCTTTTGGGTCTTCTATTAATTTTCATTATCCATTGAGTCATCAGATGGAACATATTTATGAAGCATTAAATACAATTCCTTATAGTTCATCGCCTACACCGAAACTACTCCGAGTAGATATAACACAAGGGTTTCAAAGAATCGATATAGATTTGATTATTCCCATTATGAATAAAGCACGCGAAAAAAATATACATGTAGAGTTTACCTGTATGAATCATGTTATAACAGAGGATAAACACGATGTAGAATTATATATATTTAGCATTACAAAACTCTATGAGTTTTTAAAAAACAATTCTGAATACGAATATGTTATTCGAGAAAAAAACAAAAACTATTACACAAAAAAATATGAAGACTTTCAACAAAATAAAGGAATGAGATGGTTCGGTAATAAATTAAAAGTACTTTGTGACCCCATAATATTTATGGAAGAACCTCATAAACCATATCTTGATCGCAAAATTATAATAAAAGAAAAATAATACTATGAAAACAATATTTTACCGATTCCATACATCATATCGTTTCCTTTTTCATGAACAAATGGAGAGCCATGATATTCCATCTGAAGGAGAAAACATATCTCATTCATCAGATGTATTGCAAAAAATAGATACTTTGCAGTATATGTATAATCAGTTTGAAGACCAAGCCACACTGGATACGTTTCTTCAAACAGAAATTCTTTCAAGAATCCAAGAGATAAATGATGAAGACCTTAATCAGGTAGTAAACAGACTCAAATCAATGAACGCCACTGTAAATTTAGTCATTCGGGATAAAAAAGAATCAGTAATTGATATTACAGAAGCTGAAAAATCAAGTGAATACTTTCAGTATTTATCCAAGCACCCACGAGCATTTATTTCCGAGAAATATCCCTTAGAAATAAATGGAAAACTCGTTACGCTCAATAAAGCGTCTTTGAATGATTTCCAACGCGTTGATACAGACACTATTCGTTCCTCACGAGATTTAATGAATGCCCTATTACAAGGACAATCAAAAGGGTTAATAGAAGGACAAATTTCTGAAAACGACGCTCAACGACTCTTTTATTTTATTAAAAATGGTGTTTCAACAGATGCAGAAACGGGAGAACTACAAGGAATACTTAATTCACTTGACTCAAGTTTAAAAAACACAATGGAAAAGAATGGTTTTGTAGGGGATGAAAAATATGGATTCGCTACAAGTGAAGCGATTCAAAAATTGTCTTCAATTATTGATGAATACGCTCATCGAGAGGTAGAAGTAACGCTCAATGAAAAAGCAAAGAGCCTTGAAAACATATTTGAAGGCAGAGAAAACATTGTATTGCTTCTTGATGTAACAGGTAGTATGCAAAAAAACATAAATCTTATTGCCGATTTCATAGAATCAGAAGTAGTACAAAAAAATCCGAATGTAAACATTGATATACGAGTTTTTGATGAAGATGGACTTTCAGGTACGTCATTTCCATTTCGAGCAGATAATCATGAAAAAATCATAAAAGATCTTCGTGAAATGTATACAGGAGGAGGAGGAGATGTCGCCGAACCAGTGCTGGAATCAACTGATGTGTTGATGAGAAAGCTATTCAAAGAAAAAACATCCGAAGATTTAGCGACAGATAATGGAAAACGAAAAAACATGGTAGTGGTTCTTTCTGACGCTCCATCAAAATCAAAATATGGTTCTGATCAAGGAAAAAATATTGAAAACATATACCAAAAAGCACAAAAAACCGGAACTGATATCTTTTTCATAGCTCCTAATCATAAAAAACAAGACGGAATCATAAATACTATTGAAGATGTATATGAATACGCAAAAACGAACCGTATTGGAAAAATAACCACTCCGGCAATGGTTGGAAAACCTCAAACGATATCACTGGTGAAGCAAGATATAAGTCTAAATGAATAAAAGAAAAAAACGTTACCATACACTATGAAGAATTGAGTCGGAGAGGAGTGATTCTGTGATATTAATGTATCCCTCTTGTGATTAACCCCGAAAAATAAGTGAATGCATATGAACGGCTTTTTGAGGGAAAGGAAGATATGACGGAACATATGAAATAATCTGTGCATACAGATTATGGAATATTGGAGTTACCCCTGCGATTCTTGCAATTTACCGAATGATGAGGGTAGCTTTGTTTGAGTAGGTGGTTTTGCGTGTAGCAAAAAACAACCGTTATGAAAACAAAGACCTCTCTTCATTCGAGAGGAAGATATGACGGAACATATGAAATAATCCGTGTATACGGATTATGAAATATTGGAGTCATATCTGACGATACGATGGTGCGCGAGGTGGGACTCGAACCCACACACCTTACGGCACTAGTTCCTAAGACTAGCGTGTATACCAATTTCACCACTCGCGCGAAAACAAAAATAACAAGAATTTCTTCGATTATAAACACAGAAAAAAAAAACGCTAGTCTTTTTTGGGGCCCCCAAAGAATGAGTGTATACGAATTTTTTGGGGAGAGGAGGAAATGACGTAATAAGAAATAAGTTTTTATACTTTAAAAACTATTTCAATGCAGTCATTGACGACGACAGCGTGTATACCAATTCTCACCCGACGCCTTCGAAAACAAAAATAACAAGAATTTCTTCGATTATAAACACAGAAAAACAAAAACTGATACCTTTTTTGGGGGCCCCAAAGAATGAGTGTATACGAATTTTTTTTCCTCTCTTATCGTTTTAGTTTTTCGTTGATAATATGTTTCATATGATCTTTTTTTTCTTGAATATGAGCAAGGGTATTTGATTCTAAAACCTTATCTTTGAGATTATTAAAAAAATGAGGGTTTTTATATTGAAAAGCATGAATAATGCTCTTCACTATATTCTGATGATTATGTTGAATATAAAGATATCCAAAAACAGATACCCACAATGCCCCTAATGTATCAAGAATTAAATCGATCATAGTATTGGTAATTCCCTTTTGAAGATTTGTTCCAAACACTATATCAGAAAAAAACTCACCTATTTCCCATAATGCTCCGAGAGATAACGCCATACAAAACGATAAAAAACACACCCAAAAAGCAGAAGTGCGAATTCGATCTTGATCGAACAATGTAAAAAGAGCGATAAATCCAAGTAACCCAAATATAATTCCAAAAAGTCCGTGAAGAAACATATCCCACCACCAAAATCGATCATAAAAATTGTTCAACTCACCCAAAAACAAAGCGGCAAAAACAAATAATACAAATGTTACTTCTAATAAAGCGGGAAGCACTATTCGATAATTGTGTTCTAAATACGCAGGAAAAAAGGTAATACAGAGAGAAAACAAAATAAAAATTGCCAGTAAATAATTGGCATCAAAAAAAGCATATATTGCACCTCCAAAAAGGAAAGAACGCGCAATATACGATATCCATACCTCAACAGGAAAAAGAAAACGAGTCATAAATAGAATATGAACAATACGTGATAAAGCTAGTCTAAAATCTCAAATTATTCAAGTAAACTTTGTGTTGTATAGACATTTCGTGCATTCCAGAGCAAAAACCCTGACGCATTTGTTTCTTGTACTGCTTGTATTTGATCGGTTACTTCTTGAGCGTTATATTTCACTCCATGCAGTGTAAAATCTTGAATCCATGGTCGAGATTTCGAAACATCATAACCAGCATTCTCTATAATAGAATGACCATCATGAAGTGATTCTTTTAAAAGCAAATAAGGGCTATTTATAGGGCTTGGGATTCCAAAATGACCTTCTCCATAGTGTGATGGATAAATCATAGGTGATAGATAATCAAAATAAGGAAGGGTATCGACCAAACGTTGTCCTATTCCTAAATCATATGATTCATCTTCGTATTGCCGATAGGTAAGTCCAAAAAGATCGAGAGAAATTGGTTGTGGGTACTCATTAAGATTTTCATCGATATACTGAAAAAATTCTTGCAACACTTCAAACCGTTTTCGTCCTTGTAATGGAGATTTATCTATACGAGAAATATATCCATCAGAAGGAAACCGAATATAATCAAACTGAACTTCATCAAACCCAAGATCAAAAGCTTCTTTTGCTTGTGCTACGACCAGATTCCAAACCTCCTTTTTTGTTGGATCAAACCAATCAATTCCATGAAAATTCTTCCATTGTTGTCCATTTTTATCTTTGATTCCTAAATGAGGATACGCAGAAACGGCGGATGGTTCTTGAAAGGTTGTGATTCGAGCAATAGTATAAACATTTTTTGATTGAAAAATTTCAAGTGCTTCTTGAAAAGCAGAACGCGAAAGCGAACTCTTGCTAATTGGCCAAGCTGATAAAACTGATTTTGTAGGAGGAAATAATAATTTTCCTTCTGCATCTTTTATATCAATAACGGCTGTATTTAAGACTGTACTATCAAAAAACTGTAGGTATTTTTGACGTTGCACAGGCGAGACAAAGTTGTACGCATGAATATAAATTCCTTTGACAGTTTCTGGAGTCGGAAGAGGATATCCAAACTTTGGAATTTTTCGAAGTGTTTCTGCTTCCTCATAATAGAGAAACCTTTGATCTTGTGCTTGAATAGAGTCGACAAAAGAAAAATTGTTTCTGTCAATAGCATGTTGTATTTCTCCGCGATAATAAACATTATTCTTATCCAGTGCTAGATGAGACAATGGTGTTATTTGAAAAGAATCTTTATCGGCATTTTTTAAGGGTTTTGTTTTGTAGTATACGTAGTGAACATCTTTTCCATAAAAATCATTGAGAACTTCAAATGAATATATTCCTGCATTTTCAACATTCTGATTTTCAAAATACACACCGTATTTATCTTTTGAATAGGTATTATTCAGTTGTATAATATTGGTGTGAGTATGTGAAATAATACTTTTATCTTCCAGAATCACATTTATTTCTGGTTTCAGAACTGGTTTCATGACTGATGATGGAAGAACTGATTTCGATGTATCTTTTTTTTGTGGTTTTGGTTGTAATTCAAGAGCATTTGATGAATTCAAGAGTCGTCCTAAAATACTGCTTGAAGAAGGTGTTTGATTTGGTTTTGCATGAGACAGTTCAAGGAACGTTTTTGGTAATGCCGATAAAAAATCAAGAGAATAAAGTGCTGAATCTAAAGGAGATAATGTTTCATACGTTGATTCTATTCTTTTTTGGGAATAAAGAACAGAAGGGCTTCTATCCAGAGGAACCTGTAGCCCAACACTCCCAAGCCAACCCGAAACCGCTAATGCAAGAGAAATCATATTCGATGAATTATACTCTTTTTTTTCGTTTTTTCAATAAAAATATTACTTTTTTAGAGAAAGTCGTATACTTGTCATATATAAAAAACATACACAATGCTTACAAAACTACAGTCTACGTTTCAAAAAATAGGCAACGACATCCGAAATGCGATTCATTTCGTTTTTATTCGGTTTCCAATTCCCGCGCTCTTTAGTATTCATGCCAGTCTTATCGGGTTACTTGCATTTCATGAAATCACTGATGAATCACTCTATAGGATTTTATTAACGCTTATTCTCGGGTTTCCTCTTTTTATATCAATACAGATTATTCGAGAACGCTATGAATTACCACATCAAAAAGGATATATCGCTCTTGCGATAGGAGCATTATTGTTATTTGGATACATGCTTCTTTTGCCAAACAGTTTAGAAGAGTTTGAAAACAAAATTGTCATTCAATCATTTATGTGGGGGGCGGGGTTCTTGCTGATGATTCCGTGTATTCCATTTCTGAAAGACTCTGAAAAACCACTCCCTTTCTGGCATTATGTAAAATATCTCTTTCAAGCAATAGTTCAAGCTGTTGTGTTTAGTGTTATTCTTTGTGCAGGAATATCAGCTATTGTGTGGTCACTTAAAGCGCTCTTTAGTCTTGATTTAGGGAATGATCGATACGCAGAAATTTGGATCATTGGTATGGGTATTATTGCCCCATTTTTCTTTTTGTCTCATATTCCCAAAACAGATATTAAAGACGACAGTAAGTATCCAAAAGCACTGGCTATACTCACTCAATATATTCTGAGTCCCCTCCTCATTGCTTATGCCTGTATCTTATTGGCCTATACTGGAAAAATAGGAATAACTGGTATTTGGCCAGAAGGAGTTGTGGGGTATCTCATTCTTTGGTTTGCATCTGTCGGAATCATTACTCATTACATTATGACGCCATCGATAGAGAAATCATCTATACTTCAAAAAGGAGTTTCTGGATTCTACTTATTTCTCATTCCTCAAAGTATTATTTTACTCGTATCAATCCTATTACGGATTCAACAATACGGAGTTACTGAAAATCGGTATATGGTTGTTGTACTTGGTTTATGGCTTTTAAGTATGAGTGTGTGGTATACAATAGCCCGAAAACCACAACTGATTTCGTTTCTGATGTCTTTTGTTACCTTATTATTTTTCGCATCTTTTGGACCATGGGGCATATTTTCTGTTTCTCAAATGAGTCAAACCGGACGATTAAAGAGTATTTTAGAATATGAAGAAATATTAATTGATAACACAATAATACCATCAGAGACAATACGAACACTTGAAAAAGAAGAACACGGATTAGAAATATACAATATTCTCACGTATCTACATCAATATCATTCACTCGAAAGTATTGAGTCGTGGTTTCGTATTGATATAGGGACAATAGCCCAAACAGAAGACGAGTTTGGAAAAACTCATCTCAATAGATACAATATTCCTCAGGAGATAATGGAATACATAGGCGTTTCATTTGTTCAAATATGGGACAAAAGAAACCCAGATGAACCTTATTACCAAACGTATCGGATAAACGAATCTGGCATTCCAGCTATTCAGTTTCTCAACGATACCGTCCTTATAACTCCACTTGAATCATATACATACCAAGAAGCAGAAAAACGATCTATTGAACACAACGGCACTCGTTATACTATTGCGTTTGATATACTCAAACAAGCAATTATCGTACAAACGAGTCAAAATGAAGTATTCGAGTTTTCAATCAATGAATTCTTGAGTACTCAGATAATAGACTTTGAATCTGAAAAAAGGCATCAAACACAAACAATTCAAAACCCCATTTTCCAAACAGAAAACGAAACACTTGTTGTTACATTTGTTTTGCAGAATATAAACCTTAAGAAAGAACCTCAAAAACCTCGATATGATATTGAGCACATACAAGGCATACTCTTCCTTCAAGAAAAATAACACTGATCTCAAAAAAAATCCCGATAAATCGGGATTTTTTTAAATTTCAATTCAAAACACACTATTTTTTTATTTCTGAATATCTTTCATTGACAACTTTGTTCGATGCATTTTATCGGTTCCAAGTATTTTCACCATTACCATATCCCCTTCTTTTACCATATCTGATGGATGATTTACTCGTTTATTATCCATTTCTGAAATATGAACCAATGCTTCTTTTCCCGGCATATATTCAACGAAGATTCCAAAATCCATAAGTGACTTTACCTTTCCTTCGAACACATCTCCTACTTGAGGTTCATACACTAAAGCATCAATAGCGGCTTTTGCTTTTTTTCCGTTTTCTTGATCAGTTGATGCAATCATAATAAGCCCATCATCTTCTATATCAATAGTCACATTAAACGTTTTACACATCTGTTGTATTGTTTCTCCGCCTTTCCCGATAATAAGTCCAATAAAATCAGGATTCACATAAAAACTTTCAATACGTGGAGCATACTGATTCATTTCCGGACGAGGTGCAGACAACGCCTTATTCATAGCTTCTAAGATAATTCTTCGTCCTTCTTGTGCTTGATCAAGTGCTTCTTTGAGGAGCGCTATATCAAGCCCTTTGAGTTTAATATCAAGTTGTAATGCTGTTATTCCTTGGTCATTTCCCGTCACTTTAAAATCCATATCACCGCAAAAATCCTCAAACGACATAATATCACTCAAAATCGTATACGCTCCTGTTTCTTCGTTCATCATGAGCCCCATAGCAATACCCGCAATAGGGCTTTTAATAGGCACTCCTGCATCCATAAGTGTTAGACTTGATCCACACACTGATGCCATAGATGACGACCCATTACAGGTTGTTATTTCAGAAACAACACGGACTGCATATGGAAAATTTTCTGCTCGCGTAGGCATTACATATCGTAAAGCTCGTTCAGCGAGAGCTCCATGTCCGAGCTCACGACGCCCCACCCCACGAACTGGCCGAACTTCACCTACTGAATAAGGAGGGAAATTATAATGATGCATATAATATTTTTCTGTTTCATTACGATCTGGATCATCTGATATAAGTGCATCTCGAGATGTTCCAATTGTTGCAAGAGATAACGACTGTGTTTCCCCTCGTTGAAATAATGCCGATCCATGTACTCGAGGGAAAAGACCTACTTCACAATGCAAAGGTCGAATTTCTTGTACTCCTCGATTATCAATTCTCTTTTTTTGAGTAAACATACGTCGTTTTAATGATGCTCCAAACTTTTTATCAAAAAAGTACAGGAGATCTGATTTTTTGATTTCTTCGTTTTCAAGAGCTTGAGCGCAAGATTCAAGAAGTTTTTCTTGTAATCTATCGGTGTGCGCTTTTATATCTTTTTTAAGAGCCCCTTCTATAGAATCAAAATCAACATCTGAAAGAACACTTTCCACCATTTTTTCGGCAATTGGATTTGGTTCAATAAGTGTTGGTTCTTGTTGAACAGGATTTATTTTTGCGACTAACTGTTTCTGTAAATCACAAATTTGTTGAATATATTCATGCGCAAACTGCAACGCCGAAAGAATAACATCATTTGATACTAAATCTGCACCAGCTTCTACCATCATAATTGCATCTGTTGTTCCAGCGACGAGTAAATCAAGTTTTCCGTTTTCAGCTTCTTCAAACGTAGGATTCAAATAAAAACTTCCATCCTCACGCATCCCAACGCGAACAGCTCCAACAGCATCTTCTATCGGAAGCCCTGCCAATAAACACGCTACAGAAGAAGCCGTAATAGCACTGGCACTTGCCGAATGAATTCCATCACCCTGCAACATTGTACACATAATTTGTACATCATTACGCATATTTTTTGGAAACAAAGGGCGCAACGGACGATCAATCATACGAGCTGTTAAAATAGCTGATTCAGGTGGTCGAGTTTCTCGTTTCATAAACCGAGAAGATTTCATTTTTCCTGTGGCATAATATTTTGGTTCAAAATCAACCATGAGTGGAAAAAAATCGATACCTTCTTTTGCCGTTGGGGTCATACCCGCAACCGCCAAAATAATAGTGTCTCCGTACGTTAAAACAACTGAACCTTGCGCTTGCAAGGCTAATCGTCCCGTTTCAAGAGACAAAGAAATATCTGCGAGTGATGCAGAAACTGTGTGAACCGTATTCATGAGTAATAAAGAGTTAGGAAATACATGAATGTATCCCGACTCTAAACAGATAAAAAGTACTCAGAGTAAAATAAAGGGATTTTTCTGTGAGAGAAAAACACCGAATCTTACTCCCAATACTTCATACATACTGTTTAGTGACGGATATTAAGTGTTTGAACGACTTTCATATATTCAGCCGCATCATTCATCTTCAAATAACGAAGTAATTTTCGTCGTTTTCCAACCATACCAATAAGTCCACGTCGAGAATGGACGTCTTTTTTATGAGTTTGAAGATGTTCTGTTAAATCTTTAATTTTCTGAGTCAAAACTGCAACTTGAACCTGAGCTGACCCAGTATCTTTTGCATGTGTTTGAAATTTTTTAATCGTATCTTTTTTAACTGTTTTTTGCATGTCTGTGCTATATAAAAATAAAAATTCAGTGAGAGTGTACGTTTTTTTTAGGTATCGTCAAGCTTTTTTTCGTCTTTGATACTCAATTTTTTTCTTTTTTACGAGACAATATTCCACCTAAAATCCCACCCATAATCAGTACAAAAATCACTATAATCCACCAAGGAAATGGATCTTCATACACAACACCATTTTGCAAAGAAGGCAATGATTGTGATGAATGAGGCGAAAGGCTTCGTTCTTCTGATCGCACATCTGAAGACCGATCAATGGAACGATTTGAAGCATCATATTCAAACCCTTCTTTATTTTCCAGAAAAGGCGTTCTGTCATCTGTAATTCTTAAGTTTTCGTTACTATCAAACCAAACAATATCCCCTTCTTGCACTTCAACATCTACTGATTGCAATGATTCATGAGGAGGATAACCAAGTTCTTGAATAATATCCGGCAAACGATCTCCTTCTTGAACGATGTAGTGTGGAGTTTGAGGTGTTGGTAAAGGCAAATGTGTTTCTTGTGTAATCGTCTCTATCCCCGACTCTCGTGGAGGCGAAAATGTTGCACCACTTGCAACAGCAAGAAGAGGAAACAACACAGCAAGACTGAATAATATCTTCATAACAAAGAAATTATAAAAGAAAACCCAAAAAGTCAAAGAAAATACTTTGACTTTTCCTATTAAAAACAATAAAAACAGAATCACAAAAAACGTGCGATTAGCTCAGCTGGCTAGAGCGCCTGCTTGACTCGCAGGAGGTCACAGGTTCAAATCCTGTATCGCACACCACTATTTCCAGAAACAAAGTTATGACATCACAAGACCAAATCCTTCAGAATTTATACAAAAAATTAAAAAAACTTGACTGTCTAAAACCTTCCCAAAATGTAAATACGATCTTTCAGGATCTGGTTCAGTATGTACTGAACCAGAAAACAGAAATAAATATATCCGCTAACACAATCGATTTTATTCAGAAGACATGTAGCAAAGCAGAATATGAACTTGAGAAATACTGGGCACAAGAAATCATACATAACAAAAACCCCAAAAAAGCCCTCCAAAGATTCCCCTATTTTCAGAATTACCAACAACTCACTCAATTAGAATGGTTTTCTCTTTTAGGATGTCACCACAATCACAAACATAACTTTTTATTTGTTGGGGGTGGACCACTTCCTCTTACAGCCCTTATACTCGCACAAAAATATCAACAAACAGTAACGATACTCGAGAAAGAACAAGAAGCCGTACATCTTTCTCAATCACTTATAAATATATTAAAAATGAGTGAACAAATAAAAATCATTCATACCGATGCTCAAGCATATAGTGATTATGGAAAATATAGTGTTATAAACATTGCAGCTCTTGCTGGAAGTGCTCTGAAAGAAAAAACAAATATCATATCTCGCATTCATAAGTATACAAAAAATGATGCCCATATACTTGCTCGAAGCAGTTGGGGAAGCCGAAAGATACTCTACAAACCATTTCCAAAACAAGATTTTCTCGCTCCTGTTCTTGAAATTCATCCACAGAATGAAATTATAAATTCTGTACTTATATTCAAGAAAAAAGAAACAAAATTTGACTTTTAAAACAAAAATCTATACATTTCGCAGGCTTATTTTCATTATATTTCCATCATGCCATTGATTAAATCAGCTATAAAACGTGTACGTCAATCAGAAACACGACAAATTCGAAACCGAATCACAAAACGAAAATATCGAGAACTCATCAAAGAGTTTACAAAACTTATTACAACACAAAAACAAGATGAAGCAATTAAATTGTTTCCAAGTGTACAAAAAGCAATTGATATGGCAGTGAAAAAAAACATCATACATCAAAACAATGGAGCTCGAAAAAAATCAGCTCTTTCAAAAATGATTAATCCTCAACACACGTCGACTGCAAAAACAGAATTAAAAACTCAATCTAAAAAAGCTGCTCCAAAGACAAAAAAAGCGACTCAATCAAGTACAAAAAAGACAAAAACAACAAAGAAATAAAAACATTTTCAGAGAAAAGTAAAAAAAGCAGAACCCAATAGTTCTACTTTTTTTGTGTTTGAGACAACCAATCTGTTTTTGCGTAATAAAAAAATAAGTATAAAACTCCTAATGAAATACACACATCAGCAATATTAAAAATAGGAAACTGAAAAAAAGACAGAAAATCAACAACCCCGTCTCGAAAACACCGATCAATAAGATTGCCAATACCACCTGACAAAAGAAATAAAAAACCAATACGCTCCAATGTCCATAAATGAATTGATAAAAAAAAGAAAAATAACACTCCTAAAAACAGAAATGAAAGGAGCAGAAGCAAAGGCAAAGGAAACGGAAAAGAAAACGCAATGCCATCATTAAGAACAAGCTTGAGTGAAAAAAATGAAAATATCTGAATCGGCAAAGCAGACACCCAAGAGAGGAGAAAGTATTTCACCGATTGATCCAGAAAAACAAGGAAGAAAACAGACAACACAGAGATGAGATTATTCATTGTTGCTCAGACAAGAAAGAAATCCATTTATCTTTTGTTTCCAATGCCTGTAATGCTGCTTTCGACTGTGCCTCTTTTTTGGATCGACCTGATCCTTTTCCAACTGAAATATTTTCTACAAAAGCTTCTACTTCAAATGTTTTTTCATGATCAAGCCCAGATTCATGAATAACTTTATAATAAGGTGTTATGCCATACCGCTCCTGTACGAGTTCTTGAAACTCTGATTTCGCATCGATATGAGTATTTGAAGCTAAAATATCATCAACATCAACAAGAATAAAACGTTTTACAAAATCATACGCTCCCATAAAACCTTTTTCTAAATACACCGCCCCTATAAAAGCTTCTAATACATTCGCTAGTAAGTAATCTTTTTCTGCCCCACCAGATCGTCGTTCCCCACGTGATAAGATAAGATATGCCCCAAAATCCAAGCGACGTGCTATTGCTGCTAAATGATCCCCTCGCACTAATGCTGAACGAATATTTGTTAAATCGCCTTCTGAAAAATCCGAAAACCGATCGAATAAAAAATCAGTTGCAATGAGTTCCAATACCGCATCTCCTAAAAACTCCAATCGTTCATTATGAGAAGAAAAATCAGAATGTTCATTGACCGCAGAACGATGAGTAAACACCTCTTGTAGGCGATCTGTATTTTCAAGAGTAAAACCAATATGGTCAAACAACGGTTGAGGGTAAACAAACATGCAAAAATAAAAAAACTATTGTGATTCTAATTCATTCTCTCGTTCTTTTCCAATATTTTTCCGAAATGCATCAAGCACACCATTCACAAACCCAGCAGATTTATCTTCTCCGAACTCTTTTGCGATTTCTATATATTCGTTAATAACCACAATAGGTGGCGTATCAAAATATTTCAACTCTGATAACCCTAAAATTAAAATTGATCGGTTAATAGGCGCAATTTTATCAAATGTGAATTCAGGAGCATACACTTTTAAAACAACCTTAATCTTTGAAAGGTTATCAAGGGTGATACGTACTAAAGATTCAGTAAAATCGTTCCCTTTCACTTCGTGCAAAGAAAAAACGTGATCTAACACATCTTTTATACTCACAGGAGATCCGTACTCATCACGCAGTAAGTAATTAAAAAGTCCTTCTACAGCCATTACACGGCTTTCATGACGTTCTTTTTTGTTATGAGACATACGGAGATAGAAAAGAGAATGGAAAAAGAAACACCAACACTATGCCTGAATTTCACGAATAACATTTTTCGACTGCTTATCCGCTTTGGTATCAAACAATTTTTTTCCTTTATAATAACCACTTTCAGAAGCAAAGTGACGTCGTTTTACCTCTCCCGTTGTAGGACAAGTATCAAGCACAACTCCTTCTTCTAGTCGTTTTCTTTGTAATGCGACATATTTACCGTGTCTTGAACGAGTAGAACTAACGGCTTGTTTCTTGGACGGTACTGGTTTTTTAGACATAAGAAGAAAAGATTAAAATAATTATTTTTATTGTGATTTTGCTTTCGCTTGTTCCATTCGTTTTTGGAATTTTTCCACACGACCAGACGTATCCAAGAATTTCTGTTTTCCTGTATAAAACGGATGAGATGCAGAAGTAACTTCCATATGAATAATAAAATATTCAACTCCTTTTATTTTTTCTTTTTCTTCAGAAGTCAACGTTGATTTTCCAAAGAAATCTTTTTGAGCTCCCAAATCTCGAAATATAACAGGATGAACGGCTGGATGAAGAGTATCTTTCATAGCAATAAACAATATTTTTTAGCGTGCAGATTTTTATGGTTTTCTCATCTTTTGTCAAAAAAAAACAGACTTTTTTTATTTCCCCACAAAAACCATACTCAAAAAAACCATTTTTTTTCTTTTTTTTAAAAAAGACCCTCCTCTTTTTTAACGAATGAATTCTATAGTCACCCCCGATCCCCCACTCACTGTTTGGGATCCCGTCGAGTTCAAAGACTGAGTTGAAAAACGCAATTGATCCCCTATTGAAAACGAATCAAAAAACGAAAAACTACACGACACCGAAGAATCACTTGGATTTACTCGTCTCATATAGTCCTGACATAACGCCCCTGGAACATTCACAAACCCTCCTCCCGTATCTTTTTCAGCTCGAAACTGCACAGAAGATCGCTGTGCACCAGAATTCTGAGCTTCTGCTGTCATATGAGCAATAACTCTATATACCCCTGCTTGATTAAAGGTAATTACATCATTCGTCAGCGTATACGCAGCATCAGCAAGAGGCGCCGTATCAATATTCAGGACTGTTGATGTAGTTGTAATGGCAGATCCGCCAGTAGAATCATATCCATAAAATATTTGAGACGTTGCTCCCATCGTAACGGTTACCTTATTCCCCCCATTATCTACTACAGACGCCCCTTCAAAATTCAAAATAGCAATATCACTTGCAATAAGAGAATCACTTTGCTGCACATCGACCGTTGTTCCCCCCGGAGCACCATCTACTCCATCTGCCCCTGCAGGCCCAGGAGATCCTTAAACCCCCTCCATTTTTACTACAGAAAACAAAGCTTCTGCTTCTATCTGATTCGCCGTCGTTCTTTGTGCTTGAAGTGTTAAATAATCATTTGCACTTAGTTGAACTAAAAAAGTATTCAATATAGTACCAAATTCGTTCTGATAGTTTGTTTCTCCTGCGAGCGAAGGGGCCAATACTGTTGATCCGTTGAGCTGTACTCGTGTGTTTACCGTATGGGTTGTACCCCCGTCATTCGCACGCACTCTATAGGTTATCTGATAAAGCCCTGCTTCTTTTGCATCAATACGTTCTGTATTGGTGTTATTGTGTTCCAGTACGGCGGTATTATTTTCTAAATCAGTCACGTTTAATGGGATATCATACCAAGTATTGAGTGCGGGAAGGGTAAAGGTAGTTGTTCTTCGTGCTTGTACCGCTGACATTTCTCCTGAAGCAAATGGCGAAATCCAAGTAACGGTTACTTTATTCCCTCCTTCATCAATAACCGATGCCGCTCCTTCAAAATTCAAAATAGCAATATCATTCGAAATGACGACATCATTTTCTTGTATATCAACCGTTGTTCCCCCCGGAGCTCCATCTACTCCATCTGCTCCTGCAGGCCCTGGATCCCCTTTCACGCCCTCAAGTTTTATAACTGATAACAAAGCATCTGCTTCTATTTGATTATTTGTTGATCGTTGCACTTGCAGTGTTACATAATCATTTGCTGTTAGTTGAGCTAAAACTGTTGCCTGCACTACCCCAAACTCATTTTGATAATTCGTTTCTCCAGAAAGAGATCCATTAATAACCGAAGCTCCATTGAGCTGTAGTCGACTTAAAATAGTATGTGTTGTTCCCCCATCATTCGCTCGAAACCGATATGTAATTTGATAGAGTCCATCGTCTTTAACATCTACCCTTTCCGTATTTGTATTATTGTGTTCTAAAATTCCAGGTGTATTTTCAACATCAGTTGTATTAAAGGGCACATCATACCAAGTTCCTGCAGCAGCAAGTGAAAATGTTGTTGTCCGACGAATTTGCACAGCCGCGAGTGCTCCTGAAGTAATGGTTGAATCAAGCTGAACCCAACTCGATCCATTACAAACATAGGTTTGGCTATTAGCGGTGTTAAAATATAATCGCCCTTCCCAACCAGCTACACAAGCAGGAGGAACGGCAATATTTTCTATACGAGTATTGAGCATTTGGTTCCCATCAAGATCAAGATCATTCCCCAGTTGTAACCCCAAGACCGATCCATATAAAGTCCCTCCAATTTCTAAATCATTCGCAATAAAAACATCACCAATTCCTGACACAAAACTTCTTCCTACATCATCTCCCACAACAATTTGAGCCCCCGGAGATGCAGTTCCCACCCCTAAGAACTGATTTACCGAGTCCCAAAACAAACCAGCATTATCTTCTATTAACCCAGATGCCCCCGCAAACGGAATAGATCCTTGCGTAAACCCAGATATATCCCCTCCTCCAATAGTATTTCCTCCTGATAAAAGTCCCGTAGCTGTGTTTTTAACAAAACCCTCCGCATTCATACTCTGAAAAATCACATCCCCTACTACATCCAGCTCAGCATTTGGGACCGTTGTTCCAATCCCAACATTTCCATCATTATCCACATACACAACATCCGTTGGACTCCCATCAGCCGCATCAAGAGAAAAAGTACTTCCACCCCCCGCAGAAGCACAAATCCATCCAAAATCACCCGTAGTAGAATCACCATTCGCATCATTTGTGTACTCTAAAAATTCACCCACACTACAAGCAACTCCATTCGGACGATACTGAAAATAAAATCCAGCAGGTGTATCATAGTTTGATAAATTTCTATCAAAAATATAACTCGCATATATCACACTTTTTGTATTAACACGCCAAAAAAACGACTCATAAGCCGTATTTTTGTATAAAATATTTATACAATATAGAAGACACAATACACAGGCCTTCCAGATATTCCTTCGAAAAAGAATCTTCATAAGATTTTTTTCCCTCGTGATGACAAAAAACAAGAGGATATTTCATTTTTTTCCCATACTGCATAAAAAAAATTATAGACAGATATAAGAAAAGAAGAAAATAACAGGGGGTGAAAGAAAAGAGGAGGGTTTCTCTTTATTTCACTCTTTATTGTAAATCACTAAAAAAAAGAAAAAAAGAAAAACAAAGCGAATTGTATTGCTAAGAAAATATTTTTCTTATGAAGTAAGAGTAATACAAATTGTATACACGATGAACAATTTAATTACTCAAAAAAAAAAGAAAACAAAAGCATTCTAAAAAAAACAACGAGGAATGTGCATAAAAAAAACCCGAGAGAAAGGCGGTTTAAGCCGATCCTCCTCTCGGATTTAATTTTTAACCCTCTGGAATAAGTCAGAAAATTACATATGCCGCCTTCGGGCAAAAACCATAATCACCATACCAAGAATAATCAATGTTAAAAACACACCTGCCCCAGTACTCGGCAGTAACGGTGCTGATGCATGATATGCATCATCTCCATTTGTTGCAGCACCATCAATATTTTCATTCTCATTATTTCCTTCAATAGATGTTGTAGCTGAAAAAACATTATTATTGGGCTCAAACGAATTTCGAATCTGTAATAAATAATTCATAAACCCATCATTATCACTCCCATCATCAGAACCATTCATTTCCGCACGAAAACTATCCTCTCGATCAGTATCACGCTCCATTTGTTCTCGAACTGTTTTTTGGGATGATGCATTTTGAATACGCAAACGATCATCATGTTCTTTATCTCCTGTTGCAGCAAGATCTAAATCAAAATGACGGTCAAGTTGCCCTCGAGCATCAACAAATCGAAACGTTCCTGGACGAACTTCATAAGAAGAACCACTTGTCCTAGAAGCACGAACACAAGATTCAAGCGTTGCATCAAAAGAATATCCATTATAACACTGTATAGCACAAGTCGGAGGTCCCACAAATTCACCATTTTGAACAACGCCTACATGCGTTTGAGGACACCGAGAATAAAGCTGTTCAATTAAGGCAAGCTCTGACACATTTGATAAAGCCACAATACACATACCATCTTCAATAAAACAATAATCATTCTCTCCTACATTCCATTGAGATTCCCCTACTCCACGCTGAGCAATCCATATTTTCGTTCCTTCTGGTTTTACAACTGGAAAAACAAACATAGCCGGCTGAGAAAAACGATATTCTTCATTTGATTTTCCCATACCATAAGCTGCATAAACTAATTTTCGAGAATCCAAAGAAGCCGCCACACCTGTAAATTGAATATCACTGAGCTGTGGTTGCTGAACAACAACCGGAGCAGTTAATAAACCGTCCCACCATGAATAATTTACAGAATCTTGAACTCTCTCACGATAATTACGAATTTCCGTACCACCAAAAACAGTCACTCTTAAACTCCCCGTACTATCTATCTTCTTATTAATAACAGTCACAGAACCGCTCCCTTCAAGAGTCACAAGAGACTCTCCACTGAGCACAGTTGTATCTTCAGGAGACACCACTTCGTCAAATTTCACATGATTATAATAGTAAAGATCTTCAGCTCCAATATCAGGACGAACAACCTCCTGAGAAAAAGCACTTGGCACAAAAACCAAAAAGGAGGAAATCGAGAGAAATAAAAATTTACTATACATAACCAGAAGGGTTTTAAAGAATAACTCGAAGTTCAGACAAGCACATTGTAAACAAATTTTTTGTATATGTGCAAATTTTTTACTCGTTTTCACATTGCAAAAACAATCGATTCATTTTTTTATACAAATTCAAGAAAAGTATACACTTGCAACAACAAAAATATCCTTTAATATAAGAATAATGAAGACAAAAAAAAATAAATACAATCTTGTATACACCTGTGCTTTTTTAATTACAATAAATATATTACCAACCAAAGATACAAGCGCAAACACACTTTGCCAATACACACAGAACACAAATAGTATTCAAGAGGAATTTATAAAAGAATGCAGTAATAATCGAAACACTGAACTTGTTGCATCGAATTTAATGAGAAAAGAAGTTGATTTTTTTCATGATCACACGATTGATCAGGTCTTTCAAGACAATCAATCACACCCACAATCACTTGTTCCAATAACCATACACGCTCTCAGGTCACATAATACGTGCTTACAGGAAATTTGTTTTTCTGTTTTTCAACAATGCAACCCACAAAATATAAGTCTGAGTAATACTGATGCAGCCAAAAGATGGTGCCAACAAAAAACAAGTGAACTCTTTGAGGTAGGAAAACAAAAAGTCATGTTTAGTATTGATCAAAACTATGCTCGAAAAGAACGGTCTCTCCATCGACAAAAACACAATGCCCTTTCGAGTAGATTTAATGCCTATACACAACATTGGCTCAATGAGAAAGTAGTGCCGAGCCTTACTCAGTTTGCAAAAAAAGTAGCCCTATTTGTCCGATATCCTTTCTAATACCCTCTAAAAATGAATCTGTATCGCTCTATACTCCTTCTTTTATTCATCACAACACCATTCAGTGTTCATGGCCTATGGAATAATAACACTATCGAACGAACACATCATACCATTCAGATGCAAACAAATTCACAAGAAGGGTCTATAACTATTCAATCAACCCTAAAAAACACAACACAAGAACCACAAGATATCACATTTTTCTTTCCGTTTTCATCCGATACATCAAATATACAAATATTCGATGACTTTGATGCCATCCCTCACACATTCCTTGAAGGAGAAGAAAGAAAAAATGAAATTTTTAATACCTACAAAGAACACAAAAATTATTCAACACTAAGACTCTTTGATTCGCAATTCCCAAAACTACTCAAATCTGAAACTATTCGTTTTCATGCACAAGAAGAAAAAATTATTAAAATACGGTTTCAGCAAAAGATGAAAACTCTCAATGATTTTAAATCCCTTCATATTTTCACGAATGATAACATTCAATCCAAAAAGTTTGTTGCCGAAATCGGAATCAATACACAAGAGCCACTCCAACACGTCATTCCCCCACTTTTCAATCCTGAAAAAGAAAATTTTCACACAGAAGGTTATTCTGGAAAATGGGTATACAGTGATTACATTTCCTCAGAAAACCTCTCTCTCTTATTTTCTCATACACCAAATGCAACAATACAGTCTCAGGGTCTATGGCATAGTTATACAACATCATTTATGCCTGCAAAAAAACCAGAATTCCCCCAACATATATCCATCATACTCGATCGCTCAGGCTCAATGAAAGATGGTAGTTGGGATCGAACAATCGCATGGATTCGGTTTTTGCTCGATACACTCTCTCCTCAAACAAATATTCGAATCGCTTTTGCAGACGAATCACTCCAGTGGTATAACGAAGAATTTCAATTAAACTCGTTTTCGTTTAAGAAATCATTTTTTCAACTTTTATCGACAACACAACCCGTTGGTGTCATGGACAGTAACACTATTTTTGACTCACTCGATACGCAATCACTTCCCCAAGACCATGTTTTTCTCTTTTTTAGTAACGATATAAATCCTCCATCATCAACACAAAATCAGACAAACAAAACTCTATTTCCATTCTATTTTCGCGAATCAGAAACCAATGACGCCGAACTCGTTGCTCAAAAATTTAATGGGTTTGCATTTCGGCTCTATCGAAGCACTGTCGCTCCCATTGAAAAAAATCAATGGATCTCAGAATGGAATAATTGGCATACATCATACGATATACAAAACCACGAAAACCGATATCCAAAAATAACACCAAATAAAAGTACACAGTTTCAGTCTTATTTTTCTGTAGAACGTCATGAACTAATAGAAAATACATCGTTCATAAATACCATCAATCAAACATGGGCCCATGCTTTTTTACAAGAAAAAATACAAAGTGAAAACGTAAGCGAATCAGACACACAAGACCTCTATATTCTCATGCAAACAACAGGACTTCAATATCCTTGTGCAGACGGAATCACCCCTTACACATTATTCGCACAACACATCAAAAACCAGAAATCATGTTTTTCTCAAACCACATCATCACCATTACAGACATTCCGATTACAAAAATCAATATATAAACACCCAAATAATCGATGGCAAACATTTGACTATCACACTTTTTCTCATTTTCCAAAACTAACACTCGCCCCTTATTCGCAAGCCACAGATGCGCTCCTACAATTCAAACCCGATATCATTGCTCCTTATTTAAGTGTCAGTGACGAAATAGATTTTTGTATTCCATCAGTATGTATTTCCATAACCAAAGATGGACGAACTGAAAAGAAAGCATTTGATATTGCTTTCTTCGAAGAATATCCCTTAAGCCATTGGGCCGATCCTTTTATAAGAGAAGCTCTTTTTGAAGGCATATTTTTTCCAACAGAAGCAGGAGAACTCCTTATTGACGACCCCATGAGTCGAAACGATTTTAGCACTATTCTTCAACGAGTACTTTTTCCAAACCAAATACCACAAAAAGAGAATATTCCATTCACAGATATAAATCCAGAAGATCCGCTCTTTCAGGCTATGGTACTTCTTTTTGAAAAAGAAATCCTTCAGGGATACTCCGATAACACCCTCCGTCCGCACAATCCCCTCACCCGTGCAGAAGGAGTAAAAATATTACTAGCCAGTCTTTCCTATACTCCTAGTGAAGAAGAAAATAATACTCCTGCGCAGTTTGAAGACAGTCAAGGCTGGGAAAAGCCATGGATCAATGAAGCTTCTCGAAGAGGTCTCATACAAGGAAGAACCCCAGACCAGTTTGATCCCCATACCCCACTCACAAAAGCAGAAGCTCTCAAGATCATTCTTGAAGCACGAAATTAAAAGTTGAAAAAAAATAAAAAAAAGGGTATAATACAGGGATGAAATTTTTATTATTCCAATACAAGACTCATTTCAATCGCCACATAAATAATATGATGGAGAAGATGCCTGATTCGTTTCAGAACCCAGAAGAAAAAGAATATCAAAACAAACCACAAGAAAAACAAGAAAAACAAAAATTGTCTCTTGAAGAATACGCACAACAAAGACAAGAACGATTCAATGCCCATAAAGAAAAAGATTCCCACACATCTGCTGAGAAACGATTTATCGATACCTTTCCTCCTAAAGATGGGAGCCCTGATGATCCATGGAGCTCTGTTTTTGGAAAAGATCCCGAAAGCTCAGGAGGAAATGAAATTGATACCAATAATCGTATAAACGAATCGTTTCAAAACGAAGGAGCTGACGAGTTCATTAAAAACCCCGATAAAACAATTGAAACAGAAGTTAAAGAAGAAAACATGGCTACTGATATCAATATATCTGCCACAGATGGAGCTGAATCAAAGATTGAAAATCAACCATTCACTAACCAAGAAATCCAAAACGAAGAACAATCTCAAAACATTATTGAGAAAACCTTCGATACCATAAAAGGACATTCCGATAAAATCACTGATACCACTCAATAATGAGTATAGACACTCCATTCGTTCCACTTATCGTTGAGGTTGAAAATGCCCATCAAGCACAAATCGCAGAGGAAGCGGGATGTGAAGGACTCTTTTTTTCATTATATGCTCGAAAACAAGAGTTTCTTCCACTCAAAACAATTGAAAACATTCAAAAAGAAACATCACTTCCTCTGCTGGTGAGTATCCAAAAAGACCATACATCAGAGGCACAACTCTTAAGCCATATACCCGTTTCCGCAATTGATATTGACCGATACCCCATACATATCGACACACATCTCTCTTTATGGGGTGAAGTAAGTGGATTTTGGCAAATGATAAGACTCAAAGAACACAATATCCATTCGTTTCGGTCTGTAAAATGGGATTCTCCCCAAAGCATGATTTCTTTTTTTTCAGGACTCAAAACAACACAGAGCACAATACAAAAAATGTCTCGTAAGGAATTGATAAAAGAAGCTCAAAAACAAAATGTGCGTCTTGAATACTTAAGTGATATTCAGAGTCAGGTTCAGAAATTCGAACCCCACGTGAGTGTATGGATGAGTCAGTTCGATCCCATAAGTGTTGATTTAGCAAGTAGTCTTGGAGCAAAAGGTATAATTATTGGAAAAGAAGTATTTGAAACACGAATAAAAACATCTGAAAATTATACAAAACGGATTCAACTATCAGATGAACAAAGTCTTAAAAAAATAGAACTTTTATGCCAAAGCCATCAACAGAAAAACAATATGACCGCTCTTCGCCAATATCAATATCTTTTTGAAGCATCAAACACCCCACCAAAAGAATATTGACTTTATAAAGAAATATATTTATAAATAAAATCTATAAAAAATATTCATGGATTTTATTGAACGACGAGAACGTATAGAAGAAGAACTCTTGTTTTTAAAAGACGAGGTTCTTATAGCCCGAGAAAAAATAAAAGAATTTGAGATGTTTCCAAATGAAACAATGAGCGATAAAATAGAACAAGAGCGGTTATTATTTGAAACACAAGAATATATCGCACAAGTAAACGAACGTAAAAACGAAATCAGTAGACGTCTGTATAAAATAAAAAACATTCATCAAAACAATAATCATCTGCAGTCACATGTTGCAGCTATACGAGATAAGGTAGAATCTGTTGTTCAAAAATCAAGAGGTCTGCTTAAAGAACTCAATACTCTTAAAACAGAAAAAGATAAAGAATACGGAACAAAGAAAAACTACAAAGGATTGAGTGCTCAATCAGTTGCTATGAATATCACCGGACGCAAAAGTCCTCATCACTAGAACACTGTCCCCACAAAGCAGCTCCGAATGTTGATGGATGCTTGATATCAGAAAACAGAAGACCTCCTAAAATATGAACAGGAATATTTTTTTCGTATTCCGAACAAAACAAACGAATATCTTCTTCGAAATGAGACAAAAGGTGAATACCAACACTGCCCCCAATAATAATTTTTTCGGGGTTATACGCTAAACATATTGTGTATAGACTCTGTGCAAAAGCTTTAAATACAGGTTTTAATACACGTCTCATTTCCGTATATTGTTCTGGCAACCAAGACGTAATAATTGGCAAACTTCCTTCTCCAAAAGCATCAAAAAAACGCTGTGATAAAGATTGTCCTGAAAGAAAGTCTTCTAATGTATGTCCAGATTCATTAAGCACCATATGTCCTAATTCTCCTGCAAAAGATTGGCTCCCTTTTAAAAACCGATCACCATCCCATACCCCTACACCAACCCCCGTGCCGATAGGAATTCCAACAATCGTGCTCTTTTTATTCTTGAGTTGAGAGACATGAGCAAACGTAAACAATCGTGCATCATTCTCTAAAACGACGGGTAAGTGAAATGCTTGTTGAATATTCGATACCAAAGGAAACCCTTCTAATCCCTCGATATGAGGCGAATGAGTCACAATACCACGATCACCGTCTACAAATCCTGCCCAAGAAACACCGATTGATGCTACACTTTCATCACACACACGATTTAATGCATGATGAATACGAGTCATAACATCGCCTTTTCCAAATGAACCTTTTGTTTCAATTCGAAAATCAGATACTAAGTACCCCTTATCAGTATACCGAGCAGCATGAATCTTTGTGCCTCCAATATCAATTCCTACATATGTGCTATAATCACTCATAAGATTATGATTTCAAATATTTCAATAATCTATATTTTTCCGAAAACCGAAGTATGGTATCCACTAACGTTGAATGACTCCATGTTAAAGGAGCTACTGACAAAGGTTCTTTTGTAAATGGATCAATCTGTTCTGGTAAGATTCCTGCCGCATTTTGCTGATCCGATACCCATTGGATAAGTTCCATTGCTTGATCAAGGTCTTGCAAAGAAGAAGCACATGCAATTTTCCAGTTTGCAAGCCATAGAGTGGTAATAAGCCATGGATTACCAGGGATATCTTCTCCATAATGAAAAGAATGATTCCGATGATACATATCTCCCGTATAACGAGCAATTCCACCTGATGAATGAACCCATAATTTTGTTTCAATAGCTTTCATTGTTGATATCACTCGGGGATCTGTCGCGGGCAATAATCCCATCTCCCATACCATACAAATACTGGCATCAATCGTGTTATCTTCTTGAAGAATATTTCCATTATCATCAAACACAAGTTTTTTATAAAACCGATGGTCTTCATAGGAATAAAGATGTTTCTGAAACGCTTCTTCTAATGCCTGTGCGGAGTGTTCAAACTGATGAGCGTGTTCATAATGTCCTGTGTAACGCGCCAATCGAGTAGCAGCCATAAGTCCTCCATAAACACACGCTGTTGTATAGGAAAAAACGCCTCTTTGTTCTTCCCATAAATCATAACTGGCACAAGGAAGGTTTGTTTTTTCATCAATAAAACTCTGCAAAAAATGACCAACTTTTAATACTAAAGGATTGAATAATTTTTGAATCGTTTCAACCGCTCTTGTGTTTTTATAATACGTATCTAATGCAACCAACAATAATGCTGCCTCATCTTCTTGTATTGGTAACTGTACTTTTCCATCTTTTACTTTTGGATGCCATGATGTTCCAAGTGAACCATCAGGCGTATATTTGCTATACACGTAACCTTCATCAGTAATAATGTTTTCACAAAAGAAAAAGAAGTTACGAACGACTTCTGTACAATTAGCATGTGATAAAGCTTGTGACACAAACGCACCATCTCGAGGCCAGATATAGTTATAATTATCTTTATTAAACTTCATAATATCAGAATCTGACGAAGCAATAATCGCTCCGCGATTATCAATTTGCGAACGAATCAATAACAAACTCTGGGAAAATAAAGATTTAATATGAGGAGGAATTCCATGCAATACAAACTGTTCTTTATTCACCCATTCTCTCCAATAATAAAATGTATGATCGTATATTTTTGAAGGACCTAAATCAAAAACTCGTTTATTATTTTTTGTGACTTCTTCATAATCTCTCCCAGCAGCAACCCATACATACAATACCTTTGACTCTCCTGGCTGAAAATATTCTGAGAATCGAATCGCTGAATCAACAGAACCTTGCTCTATAGCATTCCCTTGTAAATGTCCGTCTTCGCAATCTTTCCATGTTCCTTCTTTGCCATAATAAGCTGATTTTCCAACCGAATACTGATCAAGACCTTTTTTGGATTGTTGCCATTGACCATTGGCAAGCAAATACCGCTTCTTTCGATAATGCATCACTGCATTGAGTTCTGGTTCATATTCTGCCGTATCTTGCATTTTGTCTCCATACAAATAAAAATCATACGCAAAAAATAATCTTATTTCTCGTGCGAAATCGGCAGTATTGGTAACCGTTACTTTTCGAAACACAACATCATGTGTTGTGTATACAAAATCTTCAAATAATAATGCCACCGAAAGGTTCGTATGGGTAGCAACAGACTTACCCACAAGTGTATCATGATGATACTGAATATCAATATTCCATGACCGATCCCCCAACCAAGAAAACCGATCTGATGCCCACACTCCCACACGATGTGGATTTTGAAACGCCGTATGGTTTTCTTGCCCAACATACGGATAATAAAAATCCTGCATTTGCAAAAACTCATCAAAATTGACCACCATATTTCCGTTTCCAATAACAAGTGCTTGAGGCATTCAGGAAGAAAAATTAAGAAATAAGTTTCATAGATTTCATCCGTCGTTTTAATAAATCTAAGACAACCATGTAGTTTATAAAAGCATCATATGGAGACTTATAAGCAGAGAAATAGGTATGAACATCTCCATCAGCCCAATACTTTGTAGACATATAATAAAAATGGTCTGATGTTTGTAGTTTTCTAAAATCATTCAAAATACTTTTTATTTCTGGTATTCGTGAGTTTTTATGAGTATGAAGTATTTTTTCTAATCGCACCACTTCATCAAACGCCGATCGTTGTAAATCGTTTTCAAGCCATGCCGAAATATCACGGTTTTCGTCAGCCCATGAAACAAACTCATGAGAAGAAAATACTCCTTTTGGTTCAAAATCACGAATAGTCTCTGAAGGGGTACGAAATGTAATCCCTCTATCGAGCAATGCACTTGGTAGATATCGAAAAAATTCAAAAATACCAGTATCTTCCCATTGATGTTCCCCAAACGTTTCAAAATCCATAAACAGATTCACCGTTTCTCCAAGAGCATCGAGTGTCCACGTAGCAAATTTTTCTGTGGTCAGTGGGTGTTCTGCCCATCCTTTGTTTCCAAACCGAAACGCAATATCATCTGAAAGTGCATAATTCTTAGACAGCACCTTTATATCAGAAGCAATAGGTTTGCGAAACCCAAAAAAGTTCACGGGAGCAAACTGACGGGCAATACGAATATCATGGGGATGAATATCTGTTTTTTGTGCTGTCCAAACATGATTCGGGTTATCAAATGGTAACGCCGTATGCCATCCTTCAGCTAAAATTGCTTCAAACCCTAAATGACGAATAAATTCTGCTAGTTCATTACTATAGAGAAGTTCTGTGTTTCGAAAAATACGCGGTTTCACTCCTAACAAAGAATAGACCTTTTCATTATGAAGTTGAATTTGTTCTGCAAACTCAAGTTTTGAATGCAAAAATGCTAAAGAATGATGGTATGTTTCTGCTAAAAATTCGACCTGTCCAGTTCGTGCTAATGCCTGAAACTGAGTCAGCACAGCATCTCCAATATCACCATACGTTTCACATTGTTCCAAGAAAACTCCCGAAAGAGAAAAAGATACCCGAAATTCCGGATATCGATCAAGCAGTTCCAAAAGCAATGTTGTCATTGGTAAATAACATTTCTGAGCTACTTTCTCAAAAACAGCTCTGTTTTGAAACTCTTCGTTTCCTTCAAATAAAACGTCATGCACCGAATCATCATCAAAAAATGAACGTTTATTGAGTCGAAAAGGTTGATGCACTTGAAAGTAAAAACAAACAGATTGAGCCATACAAAATAAAGGGTTAAGAAGGAAGAAGTGATTGATAAATAGCATGAATTTTTTCGGCCTGAGCGTCCCATGTTAAATGCCGAGTTTCTTTATACGATTCTTCAGCCAGTATTCGTCGAAGTACTGGATATTGCGCTAATGCCAAAACGTATTCTGCCATTAAATCAATGTTCCAAAACTCTGACTTCAAGGAATGAAATAATACCTCTTGTGCTCCTGAATTCGTACTAATAATAACAGGAACTCCATGTTCTACTGCTTCAAGAGCAATTAAACCAAACGGTTCAGATACCGAAGGAATCAAACACACATCTGCATTTCGATAAACCATATCTTTCTCTGCACCATTCATAAACCCTAACGGAAACACTGAATCATGAAGACGAAACGTTGCGATATGCTCTAATAATCTATGATACATATCCCCCGTTCCCGCAATAACAAATTTAATATGTTTATTTTTCTGTAATACCCGTTTTGCCACCTCTAGAAAATAATCAGGTCCTTTTTGTAACGTTAATCGACCAATAAAAAGCACCACAAAATCATCCTTTGGTTTCTTCTTAAGCCAATGAGGCAACGCATGATGAGGCGGCTGCTCAATATTATGAGCGTTATGAACAACTTGAATTTTATCTCCATCAATACCATAATGTTCTCTAAGAATATTTTTCGTGTACTGACTCACCGTAATAATACGATCACAGAACTCAAATGCATATTTCTCTCGATCGTAGACAGACATATTTACATTTCCACCCGTTCTATCCACTTCCGTCGCATGAACATGTAATAACAACGGAACCTTTAAAACGTTCTTTAAACGAATTCCAGCTTCAAATGTAATCCAGTCATGAGCATGAATAACATCAAAATGCCTCTTACGAGCAAACATTTCCATTTGATGAGCAAATCGATCAATCTCGAGCCATAAATTTTTCCCATAAACAACATTTTGAACCTCTTCATGACTGTTTTTATGAACTTGTGTATGGTGCATATGCTTTGAAAACACCTGCTGATAATGCTCCTCATAATCTTCTGGCGAAACATACGCATGAGGAATAGATGTATGAAAATACTGCATTGATACTGATTGCGTAATTTCTATAGTTTCGTCATCAAAACGAGCAAAATCAACTCCATTGGGAATAGCCGTGTGAGGCACTTTTTTTTGCACATAATACGGTAACGCAAAACACACCTCAAGGTCTCGTTTCCCAAGAGAAACGGCCAAGTTCTTTGTGACTACACCAAGTCCACCAGAGAAAAACGGTGGAAACTCCCATCCAATCATAAGAACTTTCATGTGTTTTGATGTCTGTTTTATTGCCTTTTTATTCTATAAGTCTTCAAGAAAAATAAAAGAAGAAGTCCGTATTTCTCCTTGAAAAAAGACCAAACATAATGCCAAACAGTATTTTATTTCTTCGGTGGTTTCAATAAAGCAATATCTGAAACTAATTCTTTATACCAATGAACCGATAAGTGATCAAGTGTAAGTTTTAAAGCGTTCGCTGTAATGACCCATTTTCGAGGAGAATGCTGAATAAGCCCAAAAATCTGATCGGGCGTAAATTTCGTTCCGAGGCGCAATACAACCTCTAATTTTGTATGAGATACACGATTTACTTTAATACCTACAACATGAACCTCTCTTAACAATATTTTCAAACGAATAATTTTACATAAATTTTCAACTTCCAATGGAAGGTTTCCGTAATCTTCTCGTAGATCTTTTTGAATTTCATCAACTTGTTCATACGTTGTTGCTGATGATATTTCTTTATACACCTGTATTTTTTCATTCACATTCGGAATAAAGTGTGCTGGTATATACGCTGAAATCGGGATCTCAACGGTAATATTTTCTTCCTCATGCGAATCAATATCTGTCGAAACAGCACCTGATTTCATCTCTTCAACCGTTTTTTGGAGCATACGCATAAAATGAGACACCCCTACTGTTTTCATAGCCCCTGACTGATTTGCACCCAAAACCTCTCCTGCCCCTCGAATTTCCATATCACGCATAGCAATTTGAAACCCAGACCCAAGTTCTGAAGCTTCCACAATAGCTCGAAGTCTTTTTTTTGCTTCAAGTACAAGTTTCTGCCCATGATAGAGGAAATAAGCATATGATTGTGTACGACGACGACCAACACGTCCTCTTAATTGATACAATTGAGACAACCCAAATCGTTCTGCTTCATTCACAATCAATGTATTCGCATTCGGAAGATCAATTCCATTTTCAATAATAGTCGAAGCGACCAACACATCATACTCACCCGTTTTAAATAATCGGATTCGTTCTTCTAATTGATCAGTTGATAACTGCCCATGAGCCACTACAAATTTCGCTTCAGGAACCAAATCTCTTAAATACTGAGCCTGAGCTTCTATGGTTTGAACTCGATTATGCAAAAAATAAATCTGACCTTTCCGCTCAATCTCAAACAAAATACGATCTCGAATTAAGTTTGGACCATATTTTCTTACCTCAGTAATCACTGGCAATCTCCCTGGTGGAGGGGTGGTTATAGTTGAAATATCTTTCAGTTTATTCAACCCCATATTGAGGGTTCGGGGAATAGGTGTTGCCGTCATAGTAAGAATATCCACACTCGCCCTCATTTTCTTCAATTGTTCTTTTTGTTTTACTCCAAATCGTTGTTCTTCGTCGATAACGATAAGTCCGAGTTTCTTAAATTTCACATCTGCAGAAAGGAGTCGATGAGTACCAATAACAATATCAACAAGCCCATGTTCAATATCTGATAGAATATCTTTTTGTTCCTTTGGCGACTGAAACCGAGACAAAAGAGCCACTCGAACACCATATTCTTTCCCTTCAATACGCGTACAGAAACTCTGATAGTGTTGTTCTGCTAAAATGGTAATAGGAGCTAAAATAACCGCTTGTACCCCCGAACGAAATGCCTTAAAAGCCGCACGCATCGCCATTTCAGTTTTCCCAAACCCAACATCACCACACAAAAGACGATCCATGGGACGAGATGATTCTAAATCAAGTCGGATATCTTGCCATGATTGTGCTTGACCAGGCGTAAGTTCGTAGGCAAAACCATCACAAAAATCTTGCATCATAGCGTCGTCTTCAACAAATTTTCTCCCTTTTTCTATTTTTCGTTTTGCATATAAATGCAACAACTCTTTTGCAATACGAATAGCGTCTTCTTTAATTTTTGTCTTTGTTTTTTGCCAATCAACACCTCCCAACCGAGTAAGTTTTGGTAACTCATCACCAATAAATTTTGTAACTCTATCGGCAGACTCAACCGGTACAAAGAGTTTATCATTTCCCGCATATTGCAGCTCTAAAAACTCACGAACACCAAGCTGTTCTCCCAAGTCACGCCGAACAATACCTCTAAACTCGGCAATACCATGTTCCATATGAACAACAGCATCTCCGGGTTTTAAACTGGTCATAATATCAAGATTTAACCCAGAAACTGATTTTTTTTGTTGTGATGATCGTGAAAACTTAAAAATCTCACGATCAGTAAGAAGCAATAAGTACTTATCATTATTTTGGAAAGAATGCGGTAAAAAATATTCTTCTTTATGGGGGATAAGCTGTACCGTTGACGGATAGTTTTCTCCTAAATTTGAAGTAAACATAATATGATGTTCTCGAAACAGACGTTCAAGTTCATCAAACCGTTTTGTAAGAATGACAATTGTATATCCTCGACGAAGTCGTTCTTTTATATCAACAACAAAGTCTAAAACAGTATAAAACGGAAGTACTGAAAAGAAATTCAAATGAAAAAACCGTTCTTTTTCTTGAGGAAACGTCGTAAAAAGCACCTGTGCAATAGGGAATGGAGAAGAAAATGAGATATCCAAATCATCGTTTATAAATACCGAACTGTTCAACAGATCTTTTTGTTGAAAAAACGGAACAGACTCCCCCAAAACATGAGCAGGGAATAAATCGATTGATTGAAAAGATTGGTTTTTGGTATTGCTTATAGTTTCGATTTGATCACCAAAAAAATCAATTTTTATACAAGATGACTCATTGGGAGGAAACACAAGCAAGGTATCGCCTTTGCGAAGAAACTCTCCTGATTGCACATCATCATAACGTGCAGGCGTGTATCCAATATCTTCCAATTGAGCGAATATATCAAACACTTTTTTTGTTTCTCCAACAGATAATGACAAAGTGCTCTCTTGCAATACTTTTGACACAGGAAATGACTGCTGAAGGAACGAATGAATATTTTCGAATACAAACAATGTTTTTTCAGAAGATGACAATAACCGACGAAGTGTATAAAAATCACCCAGTGTAACTTTCTCTGGAACAACATGCACATGAGCATTTAAAAAAACACTACTCGCTGAAGCAACTTGATCTGGTTGCTCGTCAGATGACCCAAAGAACATATTTTGAAACGATGTTGATGCGAGCAATTGTTGCAACGTAAACATTTTTGCCCCGATATTGCCAACATTCACCAGTGTTAAATGGTTATGGGACAACAAAAAATCTCGTTCTATAGTAAGATCAAGAGAAAAAGGCAACACAAAAGACTCCTGCACAAAAGGCGACATTCCCCAAAAAAGTAAAAATTATAAAAAAAGAAGAAGAACTCTGTTTTAAAATACACTAACCCCAGCTTGATCAAAATCAAACAGGAATCACTACATTTTAAGAGGCATAATCAAATGCGTAAAGTTTTTACTTTTACTCAATCGAAACACCGCTGGACTTGATGATGACGCTAACTCAAGAGTAATAGTTTTATCAGAAACAGCTCCCAAAACGTCTAATACGTATTCTGAATTCAAGGCGATAGTGTTGGCATCACCCTTCAAAGAAACTTTTAGTTCCGCTTTTTCTTCTCCTATCTCAGTAGCGTCTGTCGAAAGACTCATAATTCCTTCGGCTGTAATACTGAGTTTCATATGTTGATTATTTTCTTTCGAGAAAATAGATACTCGGCGTACTGCCAATTCAAAATCAGCATGTTGAATTTCAACAGAAGTCGCTACATTTTTCGGAATAATTTGTTTGTAATCAGGAAACTGACCATCAATCAATCGTGAGACAAGCTGTGTGTTTCCAACAGAGAAAAGCACTTGGTTTTCAGATACTCTTAACGTAACAGTTTCTGAAGAACCGACAAGTCGATCAGCTTCAAGGACAGCTCGCACTGGAATAACACACGAAATATCATCAATCGCTTCTTTCAAAGTAATTACTTTTTCACTCAAACGATACGAATCAGTAGCAACCATACGCAGTTCTTTTTTGTTCCCCAATACATACACTCCAGATAAGATTGGACGCGAAGAATTCTCTTGTGCCGCAAACGCCACCTGATGAACCGCTGATCGAAAAAGGTCTGAAGGCACACCAACTTCGGTGCCTCCTTTTACCTCCGCCACAGAAGGAAACTCATCAGCAGAAATACCTTTGATTTTTGTTTTTGATTTTTGTGATTTAATATCAAGAGCTGTACCTGAAGAAACAGAAACTTCCACATCTTCATCTTTTTCTAAAAGTGATACATACGATGTTAATATTTTTGCTGGAACAGTAAGTGATCCTTCATTTTTAACGGTTGCTTCTGCAGAAGTAGAAATAGAAATTTCAAGATTTGTTCCCAGAAAATATACTTTTTTACCTTCCGCACGAATAAGGATATTTCCAAGCACAGGAAGCGTGTTGTGTCCCGAAACTGCTCGAGAAACAACCTTTAAACTCTCCAAAAGTGCCGATTGTGTTATCACAAACTTCATAATGTCTCTCTAATTTTACTCAAGTGCACAAAAAGTCAAAAGATTTTCTCTTTTTTTTGCCATTGATGCTGATCCTGTTGTAAAACGGTATATTGATTTCCTTGTAATTCGAGAAAAATATCTCCATTTTTCATATATGTAATACCATCAAATTGAGTATATTTCTTCCCATGAAGCGTATAAGAAAAAGGAATTTCGTTATACTTAGAAATCAGGGACCATTTTTTTCCAATACGAACAGCGGCTATCGAATCATTCTGCAGAACAACCTCATCAAACCCATATACTACACCTTCTTGCACCGCACAACCCCACAAATGATTATTCTGCTCATCAATAAGATACATTTTTTCTTCTGACAACAGATACAACTGATTTTTTGATAAATACCACAAATCTGCATGAGTATACACCTTTCCGTTTACCTCAAAAGACTGAATAGCTCCATTTTCACGATACACACACACCTTTTCGTTCCCTTGCCAAGACTCCGCTTTTTCTTGAGAAGCATTTTTTTCTTCGTTTAATACCACATGCACGGAATCAGTATCGGTATTATCATCATTATTTTTTGATGGAGATGATACAACTTCCTTTCCCGATGAAGTATTCAAAGACATTATTTTTTCTTTTTCTCCAAATGTTATATTTCCATTTTTAATAGACAACATTTTCCCTTGAAGAAATCGAGGGCTGTTTACATTTACCCCTTGCGATGTTAAGAAAGCTAATACAAAAAATGTTTTTGGATGTTCCGACTTACGCCATGAATGAGTCGGTTCTCCAAATTTCTGAGCTAAAAATGTAGAAACGAGAACTGCATTTCCCCCATCAAACAAGAATTCATAGTTTTGGTTTTGAAAAGGGTGAAATGTTTCT
Source organism: Patescibacteria group bacterium (assembly GCA_965660445.1). Lineage (GTDB taxonomy): Bacteria > Patescibacteriota > Gracilibacteria > UBA4473 > UBA4473 > CBFIAK01. The sequence goes on along the minus strand of CBFIAK010000002.1, from coordinate 95,640 downwards.
TTTGATTGGTTTAAGCTTTGTTTTGTTTCTTCTAACAAATTTTCATATTCTTGTGCTTGCACATCCACAGAAGCCCCTGCCTTAAACCCTTCTCGAATAAAGAGAAATTGAGCAGAAGGAATACCAAAATGCGAAAATAAGAATTTCATAGGAATAGAACTCGATAGTATTATACCATAAAAATAAATCTTAAAAAAACCTTTCTGCACGGACAGAAAGGTTTATAAGAAAGTGGTTGGGAATTTTAGAAATTAAAGAATTCTCCTTTTATAATGGTGGTAATTATGAGTGGGATAATCATGAAGACAACCCAAAACACAATTGCCGTAAAAGAAAGAATTTCAAATGATTTTTCTTTATCCTTATGCGCATTTTTTGTCGCATAAAGCGAGAAAAAAAGAAATCCTATAACCGCAAATGATATAACAAAACCTCCAAAGAGATTTCCCCATACGCTTGCTGTGTGGGACCACAAAATGACAAAAGAAAAAAACAAGAAACAAAACAGTGAAACCGCCAACACCCCAAATACTGCCATATTCCGCAGAACAAGTGTATCGTCTTCTTTATCGCCTCTCTTTTTTTGAAGTTGGGCGTATAAATAGATTAAATACAGAAAGACTGGGAAAATAATAAGTGTGGCATACCCAGAGAGGAAGTAAATAATAACCTCTCCTCCAGGTGGTGGGAAAATTTGCAAGATGTACACAAAGAACATCAAGACAATTAATCCAATAGGGGCAATACGTTTGACAATATGGTCATTCGACACAAATAGGTATGCAAATACCAACACCATTCCAGCAACAACAAAAAAAAGTGTCATAATTGTTGGAACAGTCATAAATGTGTCATAACGAACAAGGTCTGTTAAAGCCTTACTCGCCACAGCGCTTGAATCAGGTACTGACTCAACTCCTAGTTTTATCATAGAAAAACTCCTTTTCAAAGAACCACTTTTGTCCGCGCAAAAATGAAACTTTGATTTTTTTAGTTATTAAAAATTTAATTTCATTTTTGTACGAAACTATTTTATAAATAAAACAAAATAAAACACAAGTCAAGTATTTTTAAAAACAATAACTATTATTTTTTGGAACATCGAAAACAAGGGTATACAATAAGAACTGAAATCTTAATGTTTTGTTTATGAAATCCCCTATTATTGTACTTGAAGGACTTGATGCTTGTGGAAAATCGACTCAAACAGAAATTCTCTTAGAAAACTTAAAAAAACACTCCATAAAAGCGGGGTGGAAAAGATTCCCCGGATACAAGGTAACTTCTGCAGGAAAAAGGCTCGAAGCATATCTGCGAGGAGAATTAGGAAACATGGAAAGTATTGCCCCTGAAATGATTGCCGCTCTTTATGCAGCAGACAGGCTTGCACAAATAGATGATATTGAAAAATTAAGACTCGAAAACGATGTTGTTATTTTTGATCGAAGTGTTACCGCAAATCTTATCTACACAGCAGCACGAACAGAAAAAAAATCCGAATCTCAAAGACTTATAGAATATGTATCAAAACTAGAATATGACATTTTCGGGTTTCCTCGTGAAAGTCTTGTTATTTTTCTTGATGCAAGCATGGAAGCCCGAAGAAAGATACATCAGGCAAAGAACAGGCTCGCTGATTTACATGAAGCCAATGAAAACTATCTTGCACGAGTACGACAAATCGCACTTCAACAATGCGAAAAAGATTTTCGATGGGTAAAAATAAACGTTGATCAATTTGGAGAAATCCGACGCCGAGAAGACATTGCACAAGAAATACTCAATCTCGTTCTGGAGAAACTTCAAATCAAATCATAAATACTACTGAGGCATATCAACTAAACGGTTGTATTGACGTGCTGCAAAATTCGCAAGAGATACGAACTCTGGAATTTTTGATCCCATTTCATAACTTTTTCGGTACCATTCTTGTGCGTTTTTCATATCCCCCTGTGTTTCATATAAGAGCCCTCTATTAAGCGCTGTTTGTGGATGGTTTTCATATGATTGGTCTGCCTGATCAAGGATACGAGAAGATTCTTCAAACTGACTATCAGCAATAAGAGCCCACGCATACATATTTAAATGAAACACGCTTGTTGGTCTCGCCTCAACAAGTCGTTGGCCAATATCAACAGCTACATCACTCCGATTTGCTTTATCGATAAGTGTATGAAAAGCCGTTGTTATTTTTTGAGCAGGCACATCGATCGTTATGTATTTTTCATACAAAGGAATCAACATATCAAATTTTCCTTCTTCTAAAAACACTTCCATTAACTTCCAATCAACATCTTCAGAAAACGGAAATCCATATTCTAAAGCTTTTTCAAAAAGAACAATCGCTTCTTTATTTCTTTCTAAATGCATCAAAGACAGTGCTAAAAAGTAAGCCGTTTGCGGACGAACCGGATCAAGTCGATATGCTTCATAAAAATCAGGTAATGCCTTTTGGTAATTCTCTTCTAAAAAGTGGCTATAGCCTCTCAAAATCCATGCATCGATATAAGACATATCCTCTTTTAAGGCTAGATCTGCAAAAGCACGCATAATACGTGTTTCATCAACATCACCTGCTACTTTTCCAAGAAGAGCAAATAAATGTGCCCGTTTTCCTTCACTCAAAACTGAAAAAGATTCGTATTCTTGAAGTATTCTTTCGACCACAAAATAGAAATCCGAAGAAATTGTTTGTTGATACTCGTCTGATGTGCGAGGTTCATCATTCACTTCAAACGACAGCAATGGTTGTAATACTGATTGTGCTTTCTCATGATTATTCTGCAATGCCCAAAGAAATGCTTGATAGACCCGAAGTTGAGGGGGCAGTGTATTGACATCAAGATCTGCAACAAAACGATTGTATTCTGCAAATCCAGTCAACAAAGCAAGACGTCCTTGTAATATACGCACAACGGTATGATCGGGAAACCGAGTTGCAATACGATCAACTAAAGAAGAAAGCCCTGCTGTGTCACCTCGACGCACCAAAATATCAGCAAGGTAAAAAAAAGGCTCTATTTTTTCTGGGTAATCATAAGACAATCGAGAAAGTTCTGTTGACGCTTCTGCATAATACCCATGTTCAATAAGTCTACGGATATCACGAAGTTGTCCTTCATAAGTTGGCAAACGTCGAACCCCCATCGATGGAAGTTTTTGAATATTGTTTCCCGATTCAATCTGTTGGACATCTTTTACAACAACTGGATTTTCGATTGTTGAAGAATATAAAAAAGGCATAAATCCTTGAAGCCACGCCAGAAAACCTATCCAAAAAGACGAAAGCATATGCACAAATAAAGAAAGAAAAATATCAATCCTATTGTGAAGAAAAAGACAGGAAGGTCAACTTATTTTCCAATAAACACACTGAAAGAAGAGTAAAAAAAGAACACATTATTTGTTCATAAAAAAGAAAAAGAAGCGTTTCTTTCTTCTTTTTAAAAAGTAAGAAAAAAAACATTTTTATTTTAATCGACATAAAAAAAGAACAAAAGAGTTGACATTCAAGAAAAGTTTATGAAAATAGGCAAGAATTATATAAGTGCATACTTTTCTTATTCCCATGAACGATTCATTTTTACACCAGATTCAAACGACCGAAGCACAATACGAAAAAATGATTGAAGACGCTCGAAAGAAGTCAGCGAAAGACGTTGAGACTTTTGAGAAAAAACTTATTCAGATACAAGAAAAAAACGAACAAGAACTTCGAGAAAAAGGAAGAAATCAACTCATAGAACAACAAAAAGAAGCCAGAAAAGAGTATGCAAAAGGGCTTGAAGAAGAACAAAGAAAAATTGAACTTGAAAAAAGGAGTCTTCAAGACAAAAAAGAAAAAGTTTTATCAAGCACTCTTCATTTCTTTTTGGACAACTGCCTTTAAGAACTCTTGTTTAAAAAGACGACCTTCTATTTTTATCTCTCAATGGGTAAAGCACCACTTCAAAAAATTCGCATTACAGGACTCAAAAGTCATTATAAAATTCTTATGCAAGAACTGCACCGGAAGGGGGTATTGCATATTGTAGAAAATGAGGACTTCATATCACATTCAACAACAGCACCGGAGCAATATTTCACGGTGTTTGATTTAGCTCGTATTGATTTTGCTATTCGATTTCTAGAACCTTATAGTCCAAAAACTCCTTTTTTAGATCGTCTCTTAACAGGAGGAAAAATAATTCTCACTGAAGCGGAAGCAAAACAAAGACTCAAAGAATTTGCTCCTCATTCTGAAAAAATAATAAGTGAATGCGAACGAGTGGAATATCAAAAAGGACAAACCGAACATGAAAAGACAAAAATCGATCAAATGATTGAAAGTATTAAACGATTAAAAGGGATGAATATGCCTCTTTTGCCATCGTTTCATACCGCTCATACGAAAACATTGTTTGCACTCTTTCCTCGTTCACAACAAAACGAACTGATCCGAATACTGGCAAAAGAATCTCGACTCGCTGATGTTGAGTTTCTTCCTCAAAGCAAAACAACTGGCATCTTACGAATCTCTTATCATCCAAGCGTAGAAGAAAAAATACAAGCAATTTTAGGATCATACGATAAAGAGATACTCGATTTCCAAAAAGAATGGAGTGAGTGGCAAGGAAAAACACCACGAGAAATACTTCGACAACTTGAACGACTCAAGCAAGAAAAAGAAGATCGTATTCAAACACTCACTATTCAACAAAAAGAGTTAGCACGCTACACTGATGATTTAAAAATTCTTTCTGATTATAATGAGTGGAGAAAAACAAAACATGATTTACAGCATAAGATTTTAAAAACAAAAACCGTTTTTGCCTTTGAAGCATGGATTGCACAGTCAAAATACGACGAAATTCAGCAATGGATTCAACAAGCATTTGTGCAAGAAGTATCTCTTGAAAAAATTGAACCAAAAGAAGGAGAAATCGAACCAACCCTCGTAGAAAACAAAAAAGGAATTGCTCCGTTTGAGTTTATTACAGAAATGTTTGGTATTCCAGATCATCAAGACCTCGATCCAACTCCATTTTTAGCTCCATTCTTCTTTGTATTTTTTGGGCTCTGTCTTTCTGATGTTGGATACGGAAGTCTTCTTGCGGGAGGAGCTCTTATTTTCTTACTCACCGCTAAACTTTCAAAACTTGCCAAAAGTGGAATACTGCTTCTCTTTCTTTGCGGAATAAGTGCTATATTAGGTGGTATTGTCCTTGGTGGATACTTTGGAATGACTCCTGAAGTTCTCCCTCAATGGCTGAGTCAGATTCTTATTACCCCTGAATATCTGGCAGGAGACACAACCGCTATGCCATTTAAAGGACAGCTTATAAATCCGATGTCTGGAAGTGGTCCTATTATATTCCTTGTTTTCACATTAGTACTCGGGATTTTTCAACTTCTTGTTGGACTTATTTTAAGTTTCGTAAAAAACATCAAAAACAAAAACTACTCAGAAGCTTTTTTCGATTCACTTCCGTGGTTCTTTTTTATCTCATCTATTGTGTTTTTCTCTGCATCAAGTGCAATCGAGTCAATAGGAACATTGAAGCCAATAGCTCAAAACATGACACTCATTGGAGCAGGACTTTTAGTAGCAACACAAGGTCGACACCAAAAAAACTGGATTTTAAAACCTATTTATGGAGTACTCGGACTCTATAATATTACTGGATATTTATCAGATGTACTGAGTTATTCTCGTATTATGGCATTAGGACTTGCCACTGGAGTTATTGGGTTTGCAATGAACCTTACTGCTGGCGTTTTATTTCAAATGATGCCGCACTGGATTTTAGGAATCATTGTAGCGGTTATTATTATTTTGTTTGGGCACTCTTTAAATTTCGCCCTATCGCTTTTAGGAGCATTCGTCCATTCAGGGCGTCTTCAATTTATTGAATTCTTTGGAAAGTTTTTTGACGGAAATGGAATAAAATTCAATCCATTTCAACGTCAGAAAAAATATATATTTTTTCAAGAGAATTAGTTTTACTTTCTTTATTTCCTTATTTTTTAATTTTTTTACACTATGGAATCAGAAATTTCTACCGTTATGAACGGACAAGTACTCGCTATTATTGGAGCTGTATGCTCTGCAGCTCTCGCTGGAGCTGGATCATGTTTGGGAGTCGCAAGTCCAGGACAAAAAGGAGCTGGAGTGCTTGCTGAAAAACCAAACTTGTTTGGTAAAATTCTTATCTTAACAGCACTTCCTGGGTCACAAGGAGTATACGGTCTTCTTATTGCAATCTTTACACTCTTTAAAATTGGAGCATTAGGTGGAACGCCAATGGAAGTGCCTCATGATACAGGACTTCTCTTTTTATGGGCTGGAATTTTGATGGGGTTTTCAGGACTTACATCTGCATGGCTTCAAGGGAAAGTAGCAGCAGCAAGTGCTGGAATGATCGCTCGACAAGAATCAATGTCAGGGAAAGCAATCGTCCTTTCTGTTATTATTGAAACATACGCAATTTTCGGACTTTTGATTTCAATTCTTATTATCAATTCAATCCAACTTGGATAATATTTTTCTCAATTTTTTAACTTCCCTTCTCTCATGGCATTGCCTGATATCCTTAAAAAAATAACTGAAGAAGCGCAAAATCAAGTGCGGATCATTGAATCTGAAACTGAAACTCAAAAAAAAGAGATCCAGAAGAAATATGATGCATATATGATACAAGACGCACAAAATATTGAGCTGAAAACAAAACATGCATTAGAATCACTGCAAAAGAAAATGCAGTCTTTACTCAAACGAGAATCAGCGAAAATGAATCTCGAAATGAAGCATGAAGTTTTGTCTTCTATACTCAAAGATTTTCTTCGCACCCTTGAAAATGCGGACGAAAAAACGTATGGACAGATTTTGCAAAAACTGTTCTCTCATATACGAGTTCCATCAGGGAAAATATATGCTCCTGCACAACGGCTTGAAGTGACTACAAAAAATGCACCACAGGGGTTTCATGTTGTACCTCACAAAGACATTCAAGGAGGATTTATTCTCGAAATGGGAGATACTGTTATCGACAATACATTTAAAACTCTCATTGAAAAAGAATACCGAGAACAACTTCATTTATATCTTTCACAAGAACTAAAACTTACATAATTCTATTTTTCTCTTTATTCTGCAGTAAACGATTAGCACTATGTTAAACCTCACTTTTATTATCGGTCAGATTCGAGCATGGGAAGACCAACTCTTAACTCAAAACCAAATTGAACGCATGGTTGGATCCCCAACCCCCCTTGATGCGTTTCATGTGTTTATCGAACTACCATATGCAGAATATATTGATGAATCGACCACCCCAAATAATTTTGAACAAATTATTCGACAAGGACTCCTTGAAACAAAACATTCACTTGTGAAAGGAACAAATGATCATTCAGCCCTTCATATTCTTTGGGGGCAGTTTGATATGAACAATCTTAAAAAAGCATATAAAGACAAAATTCTACTTGAGAAACCGAATATTGAACATTTTGATGAAAATCATGGATATTCTGAGCTTGGAATACTCACACATCATCAAATACAAGATATTGTTTGGAATCATATATTACCAGAATTTATTCCTGATTCATTACAAGATGCGATTTCTCATATTCAACAATACGTTTTTGCTCATACAGAAATGAATAACAAAGAATCGTATATAAATGGAATTGAGCATGTTATTAATCAATCATTTTTTCATTACTTCCAAAACAAAGCACCACAAAAAAATGCATTTGTATCCCAATGGGTTCGTTTCTTAATTGATCGTTCTAATCTGATGATGATGGCACGTTCTGTATTTATGAGACAAAAAAAATTATCATCAAAAGAGTATATTGAAGGTGGGAGTATTCCCTACAGTGAACTGGAATCAATACATTCACAAGCACAAGCAATTGAGTGCATTAAGAGAAGCGAACTCGGATTTCAAGCTCATATCGAACTCCAAGAAAACACCCAAGAATCAATCATGCAGATAGAAAAAGAGCTTGATCGATGTCTGTATCAATTTATTGACGAAGGACAAGGAGGGCTTATTGATGATATTCAAGTTCCTATTTCTTATTTTAGTCGACGGATCAGAAACGCTCAAAAAATAAAATGTATTATGTTTTCAAAATACAACGGGTTAACCGAAAAACAAATCTACACACTTCTTCAATCATTTTCATAGTTTTTTCTTTATGAGTACTTCACAAAACTTTCAGCTTGGTATTATTGGGAACAAAAACTCAATTGCACTTTATAAATCATTGGGTGTTATTGCCCATGCGGTAGAATCAAAACAAGAAGCAACAAACGTGCTCGAATCACTTATTCAAGAGTTTCAAGACAACGAAAAAACAATTCCTCGATATGCTGTTATTTTTATGGAAGAATCATATTACAAACAAATCTCTGACGATCTTATTATAAAACTAGCACGCAAAGCATTACCCGCTCTTATTCCAGTTCCTTCACCAGAGAGTCAAGATCCTCAGTTTGGGCTCAAACGAATTTCAAAAATTGTTGAACGAGCGGTTGGAACCGATATTTCTTAGAACAGAATAGTAATCGGAAAAAAGAGGGAATCACCAATGTGGTTATTTTTTAGCGTTTCAGGAAAACAAGAGACAAAAAAAAAAGACGTCGAAACGTCTTTTTTTTCGTTCTATAATCAATTATTTTTTATTCAAAGAACTGAATAACCTCGTCAAGCGATGGATCAATAGTTTTAAGAGTACTGTTTCCAGCTCCAGTAACAAAAACAACTATTGATTGAGATTGTATATCATATTTACGAACGAGTGTTTCGTTTGTATCATAATCAACTTTCAGTATACGAGTTGATTCTGGAAGCGTGGCAATATTGTCTTGAATCATTTTTTCCCATGCTTGACAGGTTGGACACCAATCGGCATGAAAAAACAAAGCATAAGGTTCTGACTTCCATTCATCATGAAGCTCTGAAGAATAAGCTTCATATTGTGCTCCTGAAGATACAGGGTCTGACATTTCTTCTTCATCCATCTCTTCTGTTGTTTCTTGTTCTTCTGTTGATACATCTGATTTTTCTTGTATTGTTTCAGCGATATCTTCTTGAATTACTTCCTCTTCAGGATCAGTTTTCGCAGAGTCTGCAGTTTCAAAGAAAGCATTGAGTTCTTCAACTGAAGGATCAGCTAGAATCTGCGTTACAGATCCATCCTCATCAATAAAAGCAGCTGTTGATTGAGACGCAATACCATACTGAGCAACAAGATCAGTATCAGTATCATAATCAGCTTTTACAATACGAACATTATCATAGAGTTGTGTTCCTGATTCTTGAATCATTTGTTCCCATTTTTGGCATGTAGAACACCAATCAGCATAGAAAAATAAAACAAAACGTTGTCCTTCCATTTCAGCAAGTGTTTCTGGTGAATAGGTGACATACGAAAATGAACCTTCTTTTTTCGACATTTTATCTGAGGTCATATTTGTGTTGTGTTTTGGTGACTCAGTCGTTTGAGACGGAGTCTCGCATCCAGTAAGGAATAAGGTGAGTAAAAGGAGTACTGCAAAAAATTTCATAGTCAAAAAAATTAAAAATAAAGAGACAGAATGAGTATAGAATTGAATCACAAAAAAGACAATCTTATTTAAAACCACTCAGACGGTATAAACGAATAGAAAGTTATTCCAATGCAGTAATTCGCAAAATAATTATCAAAAACAGATATAATGATTTTAAAAAACAACAATAAAAACAAAAAAATCCTGAAAAACACAGAGAAAAAGTTGACTTAATTGCGTCTCTTCATAGAATGCATGAGCTAAGACTCATTAAACTATTTTACCCATGCTTATGATTCGTTTCGTCCGTGTTGGAAAGAAAAAAAGCGCATTTTTTCGGCTCGTAGTTGCTGAAAAATCGCAAGCTGTACAAAAAAAGTTTGTTGAAAAACTCGGATACTACAATCCCCATACAAATGAAGGAAAAGGAGAACTTCATATTGATAAAGACCGAATTCTTCATTATGTTAAAAACGGAGCTCATATATCACAAACAGTTGCTCGAATACTTGTTAAAGATGGTATGCAAGAAGCTGGAAAGTTTGTAAAAGCCCGAGCAACAAAACCAAAAAAAGAAGTTAAAACTGAAACTCCTCAATAGTTGTTAATATTTTTTCATTCTCTTAAATCCCCTCCCTTATGGATGACACGACACACTCTTTAGATTTTGTTCGGTATGTATTACAACAAATATGCGAACACCCAGCTGATATTCATATTGAACACATTATAGATAGCAAAGGAACACTTTTAAAAATTAAAACACACGAAGATGACATGGGACGCGTTATTGGTAAGAATGGACAAACAATTTCTGCATTGCGATTACTCGTAAAATCAATTGGAGCAAGAGAACGAAAAAAAATAACACTCAAAGTTGAAGATCATATAGAATCTGAAGAAACACAAGGCGAATAAGTAGAAAAAGTGTTGCCCAATTCCTCTTTTTTTTTATATAGTAAAACCGTCTCTGTTTTTCAACACACATAAATGAACGAAACTCTTCCAGACGCAAATTATTATGAAATTCCCGTTACAGCGGTGCAAACACAAGCCCCAGTAACCCCTATACAATCGCCACTCAACCAACCATTTGGAGGAGCTGCTTCGTTGGATAACACATTAGAGTTTGGTATCACAGAACTTGTACAAATGGGTGTTGTTTATGCTTTTATAATCGCTGGTGCATTAGCAGCGATTTTTATTTTTGTTGGAGGAATCTCGTTTATTTTATCTGGTGGAAATGAAGACAAAATCAAACAAGCCATTAACACCATTCGGTATTCTATTGTTGGACTTATCATCACCATTTTAAGTTTTACGTTTGTAGCGATTGTAGGACGTATTTTTGGACTCAATCTTATGGATTATCTCTCGTATCAAAAAATAAAAGACTCAATTAATCAATTAGTTTCTGGCGCAGCTGTATCACAAACAGTCACTCCCCCACCAGCTCCCACGCAACCAACACCACAACCAGTTCCAGTACCACGACCAGCTCCAACACCCCTTCCTCCAGTTATTCCGCCAGTACGATAAGTATGCATATTTGGCAGAGGTTCTTAAAAAATAGTACAGCATTGTTACAATGGTATAAAAAAGCACTTTTTCCTGAAACGTGTATTTTTTGTGGAGAAGAAGGGTCTTTTTTATGTCTTTCTCATCAAGAAATAAAAATAATTCCCGTCCCTTCAACGTACCACAACAAAATTGCGATACATGCCTCTGCATGGTACGAAAACAAATCTATACAAACCCTTATCACTGAATTGAAATACAAAGGAAATAAACAGATTGCGCATTACATAGCCGTCTATTACGAACCGTTTCTCAAAAACGAGTTTACACTTGTACCTGTTCCACTCCATTGGAGAAAAAAACTCATTCGCGGATTCAATCAAAACGAAAGAATTATTCGGTCTATTGAGGAATATGCGCCACACATGAGGTCGTGCTTTGGACTCAAGCGGTTACGACATACTCCATCTCAAACACAATACAGTGTACAAGAACGAAAAATAAACTTATCAGGCAGTATGGTATGGGATACGTCGTATCCAGTTCCACAAAAGGTGCTTCTTATTGATGATGTTTACACAACTGGATCAACTGCAAAATCATGTATACAAGCACTTAAAAAAGCAGGCGTTCAAGAAATAGAAGTCGTTGTTTTTGCAAAAAGTAAAGGAAGAAATATTTGATAGGTGTGGTATTATTGTTAAAATCGAAACAGTTTTTATTTTGTTCTATATGATAATTCTTATTGGTGCTTTTCTAGCTCTTTTATTGGTCTTTTATTGGCTCGCGAAAGTATGTGATCAATACTTTGTGCATAGTTTAGAAACGATTACCGAAAAACTTGAGATTTCCGAAGATGTTTCGGGGGCTAGTTTTATGGCTATTGGTTCGAGTGCTCCTGAGCTTTTCACCGCTATTATTGCTTTGAGCAAAGTAGGTATTGAAAACGTAGGAGCTGGAACTATTGTTGGATCCGCTATTTTTAACGTATTGATGATTATTGGAGTTTCTGCAATAGTAAAAGAAATTGTATTAGAAAAAGTATCTGTTATTCGAGATATTAGTATTTATTTCGTATCACTTGTTCTGCTTATTTTTACTTTTTGGGACGGCGTTATTACCTTCAAGGAATCACTCATCTATATTATTGCTTATGCTGGATACCTCCTTTTATTATCACAATGGAAACGATGGTTCCCAGTGCCAAAACACGTTGTCAGTATGGAATATTTAGAAAAAATACAACCAGAGAATCAGCAAAAAAACAATTTTTTTCATCGTTTCGATAACAAAAACACGGCGTTTATCTCGTATTTATTCCCAAAATCAAACCAGTACTACAAGACTATATTTGTATTATCCATTCTTTATATCATTGCGCTCAGTTGGGTGATGGTAGAATTAGGCGTATTCATTGCTCATTCTTTTGGTATTCCGCAGGCTATTATTGCACTCACTGTTTTAGCCGCAGGAACATCTGTACCAGACATGATATCATCGGTTATTGCTACCAAAAAAGGATACGGAAACATGGCTATGAGTAATGCAATTGGAAGCAATTCGTTTGATATTCTTATTGGTTTAGGGCTCCCATGGTTTATTTATATTCTCTGGAAAGGACAAAACGTAGAAGTAGGAACAGAAAACCTGTTATCTTCAATTCTTTTACTTTTTGGAACTGTGGTTTTATTAAGCCTTATTCTTATTGGAAAAAAATTCAGTCTTTCTCGAACTGAAGGAGGTATTTTAGTTGGGGTTTATGGACTCTATATTCTCCTTTCGATTCTTCATGTTTCTGATCCAACACTTCTCCCATCACTCATCACATACATTCCTATTTTGGGGCAATAATATTTTGGAACGACTGAGGAATTCTTGACTCAAAAAGAATAATATCTTCACTTGAAAGATGCTGCGTTAACTCACGGAAGACAGAAGTATTGTCTCCTATAAATTTTTCCCCACAAATTTGTTTACCAAGTGAAGAATAATCTGGTTTCATCCAGAATACATACGCTCCACAATCTCTCAATTTTTCAAAGAGAATCCTATGTGATTCTTTTGTCGTATTTCCCAGTTCAATCATAGGGATGCCTACAAATATTCGTTTCCCCGAAACCATTCGTAATTGATCAACCGCCGAGAGGACTCCATCAAGATTTGCTGAATACGGATCAACCAGTATTTGAGCTCCTGAAGGATGTATTTGCACACTCAACGCTCGTTCAAGAGGAGGCAGAGTGCGAAGTGCGTTTGAAAGAAGTGAGACGGGTATATCTAATTCTCGGGCGGTTTCGAGAGCGAGCAAAGCGTTCAGTACAAAAAACTCCCCTCTCCACGGAAGATGAAACGTTTCTCCATATACTTCAAACTCTGTATAGGTCGGATGAGGTGTAATATTATGGGCTGATTGAAACGAAAGAGGGATAAGGGTGGCAGAAACTTGTTTTTCTTCACAGATAGATTTGAGTAATGCACTCTCGGCATTAAAAAAAACTTTTTCTCTCGTTGCATGCGCGAGCTCGAATTTGGCTTCTTGGATATTTCGTTGTGACCCAAAGAGGGGGATATGTTGGTTATTTACTCCTGTTAAAATACTGATATGCGGACGAAAAAATTGGCAAACTCGTTCTATTTCTCCTTTTCCGTAGGCTCCCATTTCAAGAACAATTATTTTTGGCTTTGTTGATTGATGAGTAAAAAACTGACGACTATTCAGGAGGAGTCGTGCAAGAGCCACTTCTGTATTATGATTTTTAGGGTTATATAAAACATTCTCTGGTCCAAAAGCTGTATTCAGTAAATGGACTAGTATTTCTTTGGTGGTTGATTTTCCGTAACTTCCGGTGATACCGATACGGATTACTTCGTTTTCGTAGGTATCTATTATTTTTTGAGCACGAATAAATAATCGTTCTTTGAGTATATCCGCAGGAATACGAGAAAATAGAACGGCTGAGGCAATAATTGCCCATAAGAGTCGTTCAAAGACAAGAAGAAGAATCCAAAAATACGGTTGAATAAATTCCCCTTCTTTTATATGGATAAGCAGCACATCCCACGGATAAAATTTATGAAAGAGAGCAAAGAGGAGCAGTCCAAAAAAGAAAAGAATAAAAAGAAGTCTGCCCGATAATGCAGGACGAGGCATACCTTTAAAAAACCACAGGTTCCAGATTTTTTGTCGCCCTTCTGTAGTACGCATCAGATGCTCACGCAAACGATCCCAACGGTAATCACGGCGTTGCCATAACTCAAGATGAAAAAGCACCGTACGCACAAAAAGCACACTCACTAAAATGGTCATAAAAGTATGTATATCTAAACCAGTATTCATACATAGATGATACCAAAACAACAAAAAAACAAAACTGAAAGTTGAGAATCACAGCGAAGGGCGGGAACACTAAAGTGATCGAATCTGGAATCTTGTTTCCATCACAAACATCACAAGGTTGTGCAAAACCTTGTGATGTTTCCTTAATTCATAATTCCTAATTCTTATTTCAGGGCTTTTTGGCATCACCAGGGGGAATCGAACCCCCGTTACCAGGATGAAAACCTGGCGTCCTAACCACTAGACGATGGTGACGTATGCAAATATATGAGGAATACCTCTTTTGCCAAGAGCCTCAAAATTGTATAAAAAAATGAAAGAGCGTCAAATTTTTTCTTTTCTTTTTTTTCTTCTTTTCTTATAATCCCTCCGTTTTCCAAACGCCCCTGTAGCTCAATGGATAGAGCAACAGCCTTCTAAGCTGAAGATCCAAGTTCAATTCTTGGCGGGGGTACCACCAAGCTCCATACTGTACATCTAAACTCTATTAAAGGGTTTTTTGATGAGTATTTATAAAATAGTGATAGAAATTAAATTTTCAGAATATTTCATTTTATGATATAAAAAGAATGTTTTTATTTTATTAAACATGTCATCTGTCTTTGATAGTTTCGTCAATCAGTACCCAATTAGTAAAACATTACGCTTTGAATTAAAACCAGTGGGCAATACACAACAATTATTAGAAGAAAATAAAGTTTTTGAGAAAGATGAAACAATCAAAATAAAATATGAGGCTACTAAACCCTATTTTGATCGTCTTCATAGAGAGTTTGTTCAGAAATCACTTCAAAATGCAGTTCTCTCTGGATTAAATAAAGAGTAGTTAGATATTTTTAAGAAATGGAGAATTGATCAAAAAAATTATACAAAAGAAATAAAAAAAAAAGAAAAAGAACTCAGAAAAGAAGTTATTACCTTTTTTCACGAACAAGGCAAAATTTGGGCACAACAATATTCACATTTAAAAATAAAGAAAAACGATATAGGTATTCTTTTTGAAGAAGAAATCTTTAAGATTCTCAAAGAACGATATGGAGAGGAAGAAAAATCAACAATAATAGATGAGAGTACAAATGAGGTTATTTCTATTTTTGATAGTTGGAAAGGTTTTACTGGATATTTTATAAAGTTCTTTGAAACTCGTAAGAATTTCTATAAAGATGATGGAACAACGACTGCAATTGCAACTCGCATAGTGGATCAAAATTTAAAACGTTTTTGTGATAATATCCTTATTTTTGAGAGTATAAAAGAAAAAATAGATTTCTCAGAAGTAGAATTCAATTTCGGACAATCACTTTCAAGTATTTTTTCTTTGGATTTCTACAATTCTTGTTTATTACAAGATGGTATTAATGTATACAATACCCTCTTAGGAGGAAAAACACTAAAAAATGGAGAAAAACTAAAAGGGCTTAATGAATGTATCAATAAATACAGACAAGATAATAAAGGTGAAAAGATTCCATTTTTTAAATTATTAGACAAACAAATACTCAGTGAATATGAAAAAGAAATTATTGATGAAATAGAAGGAGAATCAGACTTATTAGAAGTTTTAAAAACATTTCATCAATCAGCAGAGACAAAAACAATTATTTTAAGAAATCTTTTCACTGATTTTATTAATAATCAAGAAAAATATAATCTTTCTGAAATACACATCTCAAAAGAAGCTCTCAATACCATTACCCATAAATGGACAAATGAAACTGAATTTTTAGAAAAGCATATTTTTGAGATTTTAAAAAACAAAAAAATCACATCATCTGCGAAAAAAAAAGATGGAGGCTATTCATTTCCTGATTTTATAGCACTTGAACATATTAAAAACGCATTAGAAGATATAATACTTGAAGGAAATATGTGGAAAGAAAGATATAATGAGATTTTAAATCACACAGAAAAAAATATTTGGAATCAGTTTTTAACGATTTTTCATTATGAGTTTAACTCTCTTTTTAATAGAGAAATAATTAATTCAAAAACAGACTCCGTAATAGGAATTGGATATAACACCTTTGAAAAAGATTTCTCAAATCTCCTTGATAATTTCACACTCAATTCAGATTCAAAGATTATTATCAAAAATTTTGCTGACTCTGTTTTAAGTATTTATCAAATAGCAAAATATTTCTCTCTTGAGAAAAAAAGAAAATGGGTTGGGGATGATTACATAATTGGAAATTTTTATAATGACCCTAATTTTGGATACAAAGATCATTTTTATAACAATGCTTATGAGGAAATCATACAACCGTATAACAAAATAAGAAACTATCTTACAAAAAAACCATATAGCGAAGAAAAATGGAAACTCAATTTTGAGAATCCCACACTTGCGGATGGATGGGATAAGAATAAAGAATCCGATAATTCAGCTATTCTTTTACGAAAAGATGAGAGATACTTTATTGGGCTGATGAAGAAAGGAAACAATAAAATATTTGATAAACGGAACAAAGAAAAGTTCTCCCAAAACATTGAACAAGGAAAATATCAAAAGGTTGTATATAAATTCTTTCCAGATCAAGCAAAGATGTTTCCCAAAGTTTGCTTTTCAAAAAAAGGAATAAATGAATTCTATCCTTCAGAAGAAATTTTAAATATTTACAAAAATGAAGAATTCAAGAAAGGCGATTCGTTCTCCATTGCAAGTATGCATAAACTTATCGATTTTTATAAAAATTGCTTGAATCAATATGAAGGATGGAAAGGATATAATTTTACTCATATAAAAACAACTACAAACTACCAAGATAATATTGGCGAATTTTTTAGAGATGTAGCTGAAGATGGTTATAAAATAACCTTTCAAGATATTTCCGAATCATATATAAAAGAAAAGAATAAAAGTGGAGAACTTTATCTCTTTCAAATTAAAAACAAAGATTGGAATGAAGGATCTAGAGGATCTAAAAATCTTCATACTCTTTACTTTGAATCGCTTTTTTCTGATGAAAACATATCTCAAAATTTCCCTATAAAACTAAATGGACAAGCCGAGATATTTTATCGACCAAAAACAAAAGACTTAAAAAAAGAAAAAATTACTACAAATCAGGGAATAGTTCTTGAAAAAAGCGAAAAAGCATTTCATAAAAATCGATTTACTGAAAACAAAATATTTTTTCATGTTCCAATAACACTTAATAGAACAGAAAATAATGTATCTCAATTTAATAGTAAAATAAATACTTTTCTCGCAAATAACCAAGATATAAATATTATTGGCGTAGACCGAGGAGAAAAACATCTTGCCTATTATTCGGTGATTACACAAGCAGGAAAAATAATTGAGAGTGGAAGTTTAAATACTATAAAAGGAGGAAACGATACGCAGATAAATTATGCAGAAAAACTACAAGAAAAAGCTGAACACAGAGAACAAGCCCGAAAAGATTGGCAAACCGTAGAAGGAATAAAAGACTTAAAAAAAGGGTATATTTCACAAGTTGTACGTAAACTTGCCGATCTTGCAATTGAGCATAATGCAATCATTGTTTTAGAAGATCTGAATATGCGATTTAAACAAATTCGTGGAGGAATAGAAAAATCAATTTATCAACAACTTGAAAAAGCATTGATTGATAAACTAGGATTTCTTGTTCACAAAGGCGAAATAGATCCTCAAAAAGCAGGACACCTATTGAGAGCATACCAACTTACTGCCCCGTTTGATAGTTTCCAAAAAATGGGAAAACAAACTGGGATAATATTCTATACACAAGCAGCATATACATCAAAAATTGATCCCGTTACTGGATGGAGACCTCATTTATATCTAAAATATTCGAATACTGAAAATGCAAAAAAAGATATATTAACATTCTCAAATATAGAATTTCAAAATGGAAGATTTGAATTCACCTATAATATCCGAAATTTTCGAAAACAAAAAGAATATCCTCAAAACACTATTTGGACAGTTTACAGTTGCGTAGAACGTTTTCGATGGAATCGGCAATCAAATAACAACAAAGGTGGATATGAACACTTTAGAGATATTACAAAAAACATAGAATTATTATTTGAAACTTATAACCTTGATAAGAATCGCAATATTTTAGGACAAATTGACGAATTAGAAACAAAGGGGAATGAACAATTTTTCAAGGATGTCATCTTCTATTTTAACTTAATTTGTCAGATACGAAACACGGATGAAAAAGAAAACGATATCAATAAACAAGACTTCATTCTTTCTCCTGTAAAACCTTTTTTTGATAGTAGAAAAGTAGAAAATAATAATCTTCCAACTAATGGCGATGAGAATGGAGCTTATAATATCGCAAAAAAAGGAATTATTCTCTTACAGAAACTATCCGATCACGCTCACACAGATTCTGATTTTAGCAAATACCCAAACCTCTATATATCAAACACAGAATGGGACGACTTTACGTTTACAAAAGAATAAAAATGGATTCATTCTGATTGAAAACTAGTTTTTCTTATTTTTTTCTAATAATGAAGTCTAGTCCCCTTTTTGCAATATTATAACTTGCCACTTTATCTGAATCATCAAGACAATCAAGACCTTGCCTATTTCCCTTATCTTCTGTACTAAATAGACAGTGGCTATTTATACACTCATAAGCATGTCCCTGCCATTTTTTCGTTTTATCTGAATTTTTTGTGCCACAATGAGGACATTCGTTACTAGTACCACTCGTTTTTATATATGCAATTATTCCCAGTTGGTTAATACTTTTTTTGCTTTGCAAGATCATTGCCTGTTTATAATTGGGAGGCACTAGATTAAGAGTTTGAAATTTTTGTAGTAATTTCCATTCAATTCGACTTCCTAGATTCCCTGAAAATTCACTAATTCTTTGATTTTTATTTGAAATATCCAAATTTTCGAAAAACATCATTCCAGAGAATTGTTTTTGCAAATGATTTAAAATACCAACTGCGTTAGCGCAAAGAGCATCGCGAAGATTATTTACTTTATCAATGGTAATAATTTCAACTCCGCCTTTATTTTTAAGAGTACTGTAATAATCTTGTAATTCTTTTTTGATATCATTCAAGGAAAGAATACTTGCAAAGCGTTCATCATAAAAATACAAATCTTTATTCTCCAATTTTCCTCTATTTTCTATATTGAGAAATAATGCTCCTTTATCCGCATTAAAGCAGATATTTTCGGACTTAAATTTCCCTTGTGTTGTTCCTTCATAAATTTTCCGCAATGCGCTTATTCGTTTTAGCTCAAGATATGTTGCAATATCGCCATTGATAACAATTTTGTCTTTAATTAATTTGGCGGTAGACATATCAAAACAAGAATTAATATCTTTTTTCTTAACAATATCGGTATTATCTATAAATTCAGAAATACTTTTATAAGCTATTCTACCTTTCTCATTTTGTTCTAAAAACTTATCTGATTTTAGCTCATATGCTTCAATTGGAATAAATTCTGGCTTATAGTATTTTCCTGATGAATTATCTTGTTTTGTAAACGGAATTTTTTTTGATTCCAAAAACTTAAACACTCCTAAAGTAAGAAGCTCTTTCTGTCCTCTATCCAAACCATAGTAGTAAATATCAAAAGGTTTTATATTTTTATTGAATTCATCGTTATATGTCTGAATAAAGTTCACAATTTCATCCGTTCCCTTAAATGACAAATCAGCATTTCGTTTATGGGCTTGTAAGGTAATAGTTGTTGAAAGTAAATATCTATCTTCTTGTCTTCTATTCTTCTTTAACATTCCCAAATTTTCATCTTTCAACTCTTCAGTTTTCTTCTCTACAAAACTAATCTTTAATTCCGGATTAAGCCTTATATCATATCTTCTTTTAGTATTATCTACCGTCCAGAAATTTAACCAAATTTTAGTGTGTACTTCAGAATTACTTCTATCAAATTCTTGCTTATTTTCTAATTTGTTGATTTCTTCATTATCTTTCTTCTGCAAATCATAACTGGTGATTTTATACAGATTTCCTTTGTAGGATTTGACCAATGTGTTTTTAGTTTCTTTAGAAATAGTAATTGCTTTTTTATAGTAACAAGCTTGTTTTAAGTCTTTTTCAAACTCTTCTTTGTTCTCATAATTCTCATTACCTATAATCGCTGCTAGTCCTTTAAAATCACTTATCGCTAGAACCTTTCGAGTTGCGTCCAAACCTAAAACTGTCTGATAAAACTTAATCAACTCTAAACCATCATCAGAAAACTGATCTTTTCGCTTTAGATTTCCAGCTTCAAGAAAAGATGCATCTTTTTGCTGTAATTCATCTTTTATTGTCGGAAGAAATGTGTTTTTATCTAATCCAAAACAAAGCTTATCCAACGCCCGCAATGTTAAAGATTCAAAAGCATGAAGTTTCCATGTACCATCTAGTTCATCTTTCAGACCATTAATATAATTTTTAGCACTTGGAAGATTACTATGAGCATCACGTGGAATCGTAAGAATATATTTTTGATTGTCTTTCTCTAAAATCATCGCCCATGATTGCATCCGCTCGGCATCTATCTTTTCTTTTTCTAGAGTTTTGATTTTAGCTTTAATTTGACCGTATTTTACAACAATATTTTTATATATATTGCAGAATTTCTTATATTTACTGAATGAAAATTGAAAGTGCTTACCTCTTTTTTGCTTGTCCTTCTCACTTTTAAATTTATTAAAATTTGCTTTGATAATGTCATTTAACAATTTTAACCCATCATTATTTTGTAAGTCATCATAACTTTTATTTTGATTAACAAACTCATAAAACTTTGACTTCTGGTTTGCTTTAAATACTTTCATTGCTTGTTTAAGATCCCCGATAGGAAGGTCTTTTTCGGTAAATTCAACTTTTGTAAATAAATCTATATCTGCTTTTTGAAAGCTGTCGCTCTCTGAAAGAGCCTCTTTTTTCTTGTTTATTTCCTCATCATAATCTTTCGGTTTTTTATTCACGGTATAATAATTCAAGCTTGCTCGTTCAATTTCTAATCCCAAAGACTGGCTAGGCAAAAGTTCTTTTTCCAAAGTTTTTAGTAATAGTTTACATTCATTCAAAACCTTTTTAATTCTATCAATTTCTTCATTACTGTCTTTATGATTAATATTTTCATTAAACAATTCAAAAAGAGCTTCAAAATTACTTCGCTTTGAAATTCTTTGGATCCAATAGGCGAACTCGGAAATCCGTTTTTGGCTTTCTTCTGGTTGCTCTAAAAAACTTTGTAAACTATTCACGCATTCCTGATTTTCAATAATCCAATTTTCAAAATACTCTTTCAAAAAAGATAAATCAGTGTCACTAATTAAGCTTTTATTATCTCTTTTTCGCCCATCATTATCAACAATGATAATTTTATATTTTACATTATAAAATTCTGTTTTAGTGTAAGTTCGAAGCCATGCATGTTTTATGCAAATTTTCTTCTTTAAACTTTTTTTCCCATCTTTATTAAAAAAGATTTGCTTTTCTAAATTAGTAATAATTGATTGATATTGTGTAATAAAATCTTGAAGTTGTTCACCTAAATTTTTTGAGGATTTTATTGGCTCATATACTCTTCCTATCTCCTTTGGTTCCAAGGAAAAACGAATAGTTTTTCTTTGTTCATACGGGAGCTCATATTCATTCATAACACAATAGATATTTATTAAAATATAAAGAAAAAATTAAGATTTTCAATCTTTTTAAATCACAAAATAAAATTGACATATATTTTTGATATTTTACTTTAATATAAAAAATGGAATCATACATCCCTATTTCAAATATCAACGACTTTGTTTTCTGCCCAAAGTCTATTTATTTTCATAAATTATATCAAAAATATAATGAAGCAATTTATCATCAAGAATCACAAAGGAATGGAAAAATAGCCCATGAATCAATTGATCAAAAAAAGTATTCATCTGAAAAGAAATGGATCACAAACCTTGATGTATATAGTCAGAAATACGGATTATGTGGAAAAATAGACATGCTGAATACTAAAGACAATCACCTAATAGAAAGAAAAAATAAGATTTTTAAAATTTATGATGGATATAAATATCAATTATGGGCTCAGATGTTTTGTCTTCAAGAAATGGGGCACCGTGTTGAAAGACTATTTATTCATTCTCTTACTGATAATAAAAGAACTGAAATAGAAAAGCCCGATCTATACCAAAAAACAAAATTTGAAAACACTCTAAAGAGAATGCGTTCATATAGTATTACTCAAGATATAAACACAAATATAAATAAATGCTCAAAATGCATATACAACGAATTGTGTGATTCTTATAAATAATAAAAAATGTTATCTCTTCCCGACTTCAGTGCAAAACAAATACTTTTTATAAACTCTCAAGATGCAAAAGAGATATCTTTTCAAAATGACAATCTATTATTAAAAAAAGACGGGATAAGAAAACAACAAGTCCCTTGTATTAAAATATTTGCGATATTTATATGGGGAGAATGCACACTAACAAGTGTTATTATTAAAAAGCTTCTCAGTTATGGAATTGTTATATTTCTTTTAAAACGAAACTTTCAAACATATGCAGTCATAGGAAGTGAAACCGAGGGAAATACTATTTTAAGGAAAAAACAATATAGCAATAAGAACTCATTCGAAATTGCACAAAAAATAGTAGATACAAAAATACAAAATCAAATTCACATACTCAGAAATACTCGATCAAAAATATTTTGCGGTGATGAAATAGCTGATGTACTAGAAACAAGAAGAATAAAAATAACAAACACAAAAGCTATTGATGAACTTATGGGAATAGAAGGAAGTTGCGCCAAATCATTTTTTAGTTCCTATTTTTATAATATAAAGTGGAAAGGAAGAAAGCCACGCACAAAATATGATATCCCAAATCTATTATTAGATATGGGATATACATTTTTATTCCATTTTATTGATGCACAGTTAAGACTTTATGGATTTGATACATATGTGGGAAACCTTCATCAAGAATTTTATAAAAGAAAATCTTTAGTATGCGACATAATAGAACCCTGTCGATGTATAATAGATAAAGAATTACTCAAAGCATTTAATCTAAAACAGGTAGATGAAAATGATTTCGAAATACAAAAAGGACAATATATTTTGAAATACGAAAAAGGAACAAAATATACGAGTATATTCTTCAAAGCTATACTCAAAGAAAAATCTGAAATATTTAAATATATACAAGAATATTACAGAGCTTCTATGAAAGAATCTCTAGAATTTCAATGCTATAAACCACAATAAAAATGCTTCTCATAACTTATGATATCTCTAACGACAAAGTAAGAACTCGGTTTTCTAGTTTTTTAAAAAAATTTGGATATCGCCTACAATATTCAGTCTATGAAATAAAAAATAGCGATAGAATTTTGAACCTTATAACTGCTGAAATAGAAAAACGATACAAAAAACATTTTTCAGGAATCGATAGTGTTATGATTATCAGGCTATCAAACAAATCAACTGATAAAATAATGAAGTTCGGCTATGCAAAAAATATGGATGATGATATACTATTTTTGTAACGTTTGATCTTTCCCATTCCATTAATTCACACAAAGGTATAAGTTTCTGTGAGGAAATTAACACAACAAGCAAACCTAAGTCTTTATTTTTCGAAGACATGATAACAAAGCCAAAAGTCGCGGTCACTCAAAAAGATACTGTTTGTATCTTTTGGCTTTGCTATCAGATTTTAAGGGTTTAATTTCACCATTAAATTTCTACTTTTGTAGATAATTGTTGTTCATCATAATAGTAATATTCGTTTAATTTCACCATTAAATTTCTACTTTTGTAGATCTGTTTGACATACATATTAAATCTTCTCCGTTTAATTTCACCATTAAATTTCTACTTTTGTAGATACAAGCGAATCAAATGCTTATACTTATGAGTTTAATTTCACCATTAAATTTCTACTTTTGTAGATCAGTATTAGCGAAGGAGGGGGATACGGTGTTTAATTTCACCATTAAATTTCTACTTTTGTAGATTATATAGGTATAATGATTTTGTACTTTTTAGTTTAATTTCACCATTAAATTTCTACTTTTGTAGATGAGTCTCGTCCTGCAAGGGTGTTGGAGGTTTAATTTCACCATTAAATTTCTACTTTTGTAGATATGTTATTTATATTATTTGTCATATTATTGTTTAATTTCACCATTAAATTTCTACTTTTGTAGATAACGAAGTCTGCAACCTCCTGTTCCAAGTTTAATTTCACCATTAAATTTCTACTTTTGTAGATAGGCGTACCAAACACCAAAAACAAGTTGGGTTTAATTTCACCATTAAATTTCTACTTTTGTAGATCAGATTCTAATAGTAACTCTTTCTTTTGGTTTAATTTCACCATTAAATTTCTACTTTTGTAGATAGAATCAATTGGCTTTTTGGGTTCGGATTTGTTTAATTTCACCATTAAATTTCTACTTTTGTAGATTTTAACGACTTAAAAAAAACGATTTATACATGAAAAAGGCTCCTTAGGCACTAACACCGTCCGGATCCTCTCTCGTCTTAATACGTGAAAACTCTATGAAAATTTGCGAAATGTGTCAAAAAATCCGTCCTTTTTTTAGTATCAAAAAAAACCACATCGCATGATATGGTTTTTTCCTATATACTGTTTTCACCAGATTCTTTTTTTTAAAAGTATATCTGGCGGGACCGACGGGACTCGAACCCGCGACCTCCGCCGTGACAGGGCGGCGCTCTAAACCAACTGAGCTACGATCCCGTAAACAAAAAAACAGCCTCAAAACTTTAACGAAAATTTTTTTTTGGTCAAATAATTTTCAAAGGAAAACTATGATTTTCGAAACAGAAACAATTGAAAAAATTTTTTGTTTGTGTTATAATGAAGCGATTTTGTTCATACAAAAAACACACACATGAAACAATCAAAAATAAATCAGCAAGTCGTCGACTTCTTAGTATTAGGAGATTTTGTATCACAAGAAGATATTGATGACGTTCTCAAGGTTGCGAAAGACCAAAAAATGCTTGAAGATATCCTTGTAGAAAGAGAACTTATCAAGCTTGATCATCTTTCTCGTATTATTGCGGAAGCCAATGGGTGGAAGTTTATTGTATTAGCAAACGAAGGTATTGATCAGGCGGTTATGAAGAAAATTCCGGAAAGTATGGCGCGAAGCAAGCAAATTATTGCGTTTGCAGAAGACGACAATGAGATTCTTGTTGCAACAACAAACCCAGAAAACGTAACACTTGTCCATACTCTTGAAAAAAAGTTTAAAAAGAAAATAGTCGTGCATTATGCATCAGAAAAAGATCTCTCTGACCATTACTATCTCTATAAATCTGATATTAAAAAAGAATTCGAGGAAATTTTTCAAAAAGCACAAGAAGAACTCGAACAAAACAAAAAGAAAGACGACGGAAGTGATGGAAACTTTATCATTGAAATTGTAGATATGCTCCTCGATCGTGGATACGAATTTGGAGCATCAGATATCCATATTGAACCACAACCAGATTACAGTATTGTGCGATTTCGTATTGACGGTATCATGAACGATATCTTAGAAATGCCAAAACAAATTCATGGGAGTATTATCGCCCGTATTAAAGTAATGGCACGACTGCGAACCGATGAACACCAATCACCGCAAGACGGTAAAATTCGATATGCGTTTGAAGACGAACAGTTTGATATCCGGGTATCTATGGTACCAACAATCGGAGGTGAAAACGTCGTTATGCGGTACTTAAGTGATAAATCCAATAGTTTCTCTATAGAATCGATGGATCTCGACAAAGCAGATCTTGATAAAGCCTATGAAGCTATTAAAAACCCTTGGGGGCTTATACTCGTAACCGGACCAACGGGATCTGGGAAAACGACATCGCTTTATTCGTTCTTGAAAGTGTTAAACGTACGAGACGTAAATATCGCTACCATTGAAGATCCCGTAGAACGGAATATCGAAGGAATTACGCAAATTCAAACCAACCCAAAAGGAAATCTTACCTTTGCCACAGGACTCCGAGCGTTAGTACGGCAAGATCCGGATATCATAATGGTGGGGGAAATCCGAGACCCTGAAACCGCAAATATCGCCGTTAACTCCGCGATGACGGGGCACTTGGTACTCTCGACTCTGCATACAAACGATGCGGCAACTTCTATTCCACGGTTACTTGATATGGGTGTTGAACCGTTCTTAATTTCATCAACCATTGCTATTGTTGTGGCACAACGGTTGGTTCGAAAGATATGTCCAAAATGTATTTATAGTTATGAAACAACACCTGAAGAAATGAAAATCTCGCTTCCACTTGAGGCTATCGAACGATTTGAAAAAGACCGAAAAAGTAAAAAAGATAAAATAACCCTCTTTAAAGGTGATGGGTGTAAACTCTGTCATGGAACTGGATACCATGGACGAGTTGGGGTATTTGAAATCCTGAAAATGGACAACTCAATACGAAAACTTATCATGGAAGGATCCGATGCCGATAAAATAAAACAACAATCAATTGAAAACGGAATGCAAACAATGTTCGAAGATGGATACCGAAAAGTATTAAACGGAACAACCACTATGGAAGAAGTATTGCGAGTGATTAAGGGGTAATTACTGTGGGAAAGACAAACCATGAAGCACAGGAGCGCTGAGGCGCTCGAATCTTGAATCCGGAATCTGGAATCTTGTTCCCATCGCAAAAGCACAGTGAAGTCGAAGACTTCAGAATTATGAAGTATGAATTAGGAATTAGGGAGAATCGCAGGAAGCGCAGGAATCACAAAAAAATCACAAGACATTGTAAAGCCTTGTGATTCCTGCGCTTCCCCTAGATTCAAGATTCTAGATTCCAGATTCTAATTTAAAATCTAAATTCCTACATTCTCATTTTCTTCAATTTCTGAAGCACGTCATGATTGGTATCTAAAAACTGAATAGAATCAAACTCTGCTGGACTTGCCCATTGCAAAGTTTGTCCCTCAAGCGGTTTCGGTTCTCCTTTTTGAATCTGACAACGATGAAAACAAAGCTTGAGATTAATTTTATCAAAAGCATGCATTTGTGTAAAAAATGCAGGTCGAACCGATAACTCAATCCCCAACTCTTCTTGTATTTCTCGTTTTACACATCCACGCAAATCTTCCCCTTTTTCTCGTTTCCCTCCGGGAAATTCCCACATTCCTTCAAAACTCTTTCCTTTCGGACGACTTTGAATCAGATATTTTCCATCTTTATAGATACACGCAATACCAATTTCAAGAGTAAACCGATCATTTTTCTTTCGTTTTTGAGACGGTTTCTTTACAGGGACAAAAGAAGAAGCAATCGTTGGCGGAAAAAACTCACGCAACTCATCCGGAACATTCCCCTGTCTCAAAGTCGTTGCTAAATCCATCATAGCATTATTCCATAACCGCCCAGAACTACTTAAACCTACTAATTCTTGTGCCTTTTTATCAACTGGTTCTTGTGGATAAAGAGCTGTTATTATCTTTCGAATATTCGTATCAATCGCTGGCACTTTTTGATCAAAAGCAAACGCTAAAATAGCAGAAGCCGTATAGATTCCAATCCCTGGAAGAGCTGATAGACGGTCTTTCTCACGAGGAAAGGTTCCTTCATATTGATCAACAAGTAAACGAGCAGTTCGAAGCATATTTTTTCCACGTGTATAATACCCAAGCCCTTTCCAAACTGGGTACAGATCCTCCCATTGTGCTTTCGCTAAACCAGAAAGTGAAGGAAAAACTTCCAAAAAACGAGGATAAAAAGTTTCTTTTACTCGATCTACTTGCGTTTGTTGAAGCATTATTTCCGATATCCAAATATGATATGGGTCGGTTGTGTGCCTCCAAGGCAAGTCTCTCGCATACTTTTTATACCACGACTCAAGACACTGAGTAAATATATGTGGACTATTCTGCATAAACATCTGCAGAATAAAAAGAATAGAGAGAAAAATCAAGCAAAAACTAAATGTTGATGAAATAATAAATAATTGTCCATGCTGATATAGAAAGCACTAAACCAGCAATAGAAGCAATAACAATCTTTTTTGCATTTTGTTGCGCTTCATCACTTTCCCCTAAACTCGTAATCAGCTGAATTCCTCCATAAACAAGTCCTACAACAGCCACAATACCAATAAAACTCAGTGCAAAATTAGTCCATTGAATAACAAGATCTGTCGTTGGAGAAACTTTTGGCAGCGATAAACCTCCATCATTAAATAACCCATCTAATCCAATTTTCGACTGACTTTCTCGACGAAAAAGTCCAATAATTCGACGTGCAGAAATAAGCAGTGCCATACCTCCCAACACATATAAAATCTGGTTTCGAGCTTTTGAAAGTGTATCGTCATTATCTGCTGTAATCATTCTATAGGAAGCATAAATAACAAATAACACCGATACCCCTGCAGCAAAAGTAATTAAATAATTAAATATTCCTTCGAGTTGTCGAAACCCGCTTTTTGCAAAAGAAGCAGAATCAGAATCGTTAAATATTTGCCCTGCATCAACAATCATTCGGTTTTCTTCATTGGTAAACCCAAAATAGTCACCGACCTGTCTCAGTCCCCAAAATCCATCATCAAAATCAATTCCAAAAAAAACATCATCGACAATAACCCTTGAAAGAAGTAAAACCGCGAATCCTAAAAAAACACCAATAAATTGTGTCTTTTTTTCTGTAAACGTATCTTCCGACCCGCGAGAAAAAATCAATTGAATTCCAGCCCAAACGGTTAATAAAATAGCAATAGGAATAAAAATTCCATACGCAAAATCTTGAACCACAAAAAGAATCCCTCGAAACTTGTTCTCTCCGTACAAAACCTCAGGTGTATAGTCATGCAAAGGGCTATACTTTGTATATAAATCTTGTGTAGAAGGATTATTTGAAAAAATATCTAAAGTGCTCCGTTGTGACTGAGCAAATACAGGAAGTGAGAGAAAAAAAACAACAGCCACAAAACCGGAAATCAGAAATGTTTTCATCGAATCATAAAGCTAGCAATAGTATAACTAGAAATGGCGACAATAATACCAAGTACACACGACAGAATTATTTTCTTTGCTCGTTGCATCTGATCATCATTTCCAAGACTGGTCACAAAATAAAACGAAGCAAGAATCAACATCACAAAACACGTCACCGCTACAAAAGATAAAGCATAATTCACAAACCCGAGTATTTCGTTTTGTGCTTTAAAAATAGCATTCTGCGGATGTCGATCACTCGCAATAAGTGCAATCGATTCAGAAAGCAAAATCAATGCTGCCCCAAAAAAGAAGGTTTTTAAAAAGTTTTTTTCGTCTTCTAATCGCTTCTCCCCTTCATCACCGGAAGCAATAAGACTATACCCAGAAATAGACAAAAGCAGGAGCATGACTCCTGTAATGAGAATCTGTACGTAATCAATAATTTGCTCTGCCTTTTCACCTAATGCAGAAGCTGTATTTCCAGATGTTAACATCGGTTGAGAACTCTCATTGATAGGATCTATAAGAGTAAAGGCAACGAACTCAGCAAGAGAAATAATAGCTAAACCAAGAACAAGATACGCAAAATGTAACTTTGCCGTTTTTAATGATTCCTCATTTCCATCTGCAAAAATAAAACGAGCCCCAATAGAAATAAGAAAAATTAAAGCCGCAACACCGAAAAGCACATTTGCAATAACAATAGGTGATCTCGCTCCTTCACGCCGTTGAAACAACGTTCGAATAATCGACTCACTTGATTGACCTTGCGACACATCAACAATGTCTTTCACAATGTTCCGTTTTATAATAGAATCGTACCGATCTTCACCTAAAAGTGGAAGTTGGTTCGTTGTTCGTTCTGTTGGTTTTGAAAGTGTTGGACGCGATACGTTCGGATTTGGTGCTTGAGGAAACGCAATCGGAATCCAAAAAACATTCATAAAAGCAACCGCCATAACGAAAACAAGAATACGTTTTTTCACAATAGTCATTATAAAGGAAAATAGTTTTTTTCAAATATTTTTGACAGAAAAATCTTTTTTTTTATTATGGTTCGGCGTTCGTTCTTTGAAGCAGAAAATACATGATTGCATGGTTACTCATTCCCACCGGCATTTATATCTTGCTGAAAGCTGATATAGTCGTCGATACGTTTACAGGTCAAATACCGTTTGCCGAAAAAGTATTCGGCACGGGTGGCACGTATACATTTATAAAACTGTTTGGGTTGCTTCTTTCTATATTTTCGTTTATGCATGTTACTGGTGGTTTAGAATGGTTCATTGCCGGAACCATTGGACAATTTATTCCCGGATTTTCAGGATAAGAAAAACGGGGCCTTAGCTCAGCTGGCTAGAGCACCTGCTTTGCAAGCAGGGGGTCAAGGGTTCGAATCCCTTAGGCTCCACCACTTTGTCCACACATATACGTTTCAATATCGATATCATTTCATAAATCGGGTTGGTAGCTCAGTCGGTAGAGCAGTGGCCTTTTAAGCCATTGGCCGTGGGTTCGAGC
This sequence comes from Patescibacteria group bacterium, assembly GCA_965660445.1. GTDB lineage: Bacteria > Patescibacteriota > Gracilibacteria > UBA4473 > UBA4473 > CBFIAK01. The sequence goes on along the minus strand of CBFIAK010000002.1, from coordinate 64,757 downwards.
CCCACCCAACCCACCAGATCGCCAAAGACGGGACTCGATTCACGTTACGAGATTCTAGAATCGAGTAATGTTTTTTTTATGTTTGTACTGTTTTCAAAAAGTGATACCATACAGACGATGAATACCAACATATACACAATTCCCATCGTCTTGCTTTTGATGTTTTACGGGTTTACTGTGTGTATCACCAGCGATGTTGTTTTGGCACAAGCACCCGATATCACAAACCAAGAATTACAAGAAGAAGAAACAAACACAATATCACACATTCAAGAATTTCTCTATAACAACGCATTTAACGAAGACCAAAAAACACAACAAAAAGCACAAGAAGAAACTGAAATAAACGAAGCGATTCGATCATACTATATGCGATTTTTTACGATGGCATTCCTCGTTCTCGTGATGATTTGGTTTTTGTATGATAAAGTCCTAACGTAATGGATATTCAAGATCTTCAGAATCGCATACTTCAACAAGCAAAAGAAAAAGGGTTTGGAGTAACTCCTGATGATATCAATGTTGGAGAAAAAATTGCCCTTCTACATTCTGAAGTATCGGAAGCCTATGATGCATACCGTAAGAAAAACATAGACGGTCCACACGGGTTTAAGGAAGAACTTATCGATGTACTCCAAAGAACACTGCATTTATGTGGTATATTTGAGATAGATACATCTCTCGAGATGAACAAAAAATTAGAACAAAACAAAAAAAGAGAATGGGATTGGTCAAAATATAATGAATCAAACTCCAAAGATTAGTCGATATACCGACGCTTGTTTTCTAAATGGTCATTATACGTTACCCCATAATGAATCCCACCCGAACTATCATGAAGATAAAAATAGTATGGATTTGGTTCTGGCATAATCGCCGCTTGAAGAGCTCTTATTCCAGGGTTTGAAATAGCGGTTGGAGGCATACCTTTTCGTATTCGGGTATTATATGGAGTATCCTTTTGAAAATCAGCTGTATAAAGAGGGCGTTTCCAATCATTAATTTCGTACCGCGTTGTGGCATCAACACCTAATGCTATCCCTTCATCAATTCGTTTCCACAATACATCAGAAATCATAGCCATTTCTTCATCATAAACGGCCTCTCGCTCAATCATAGAGGCCATGATAACAATATCATCCAGTGTTCGTCCTGATGACTCAATCTCTGCACGAAAAGGCTCAACACGTTTTTGAAACTCTCCATACAAACGACGAATAAATCCTTCAGGTGTAAATGTTTTTGGGTTTATAGCATACGTTGCAGGAAACAGATATCCTTCAAGTGATGGGATACGAAACCCTAAATCACACGTTTGTGCACAGTCAATAAATGATAAAGGTTCTATCAATGCTTTTCGAACGAGCAAATCATCAATTTGTGCAATTGTAAAACCTTCAGGAATAGTCAGTTGTATTTCTTGTGCTTTCGCTCTCTGCAAGATATCAACAAGTTCTGCATGCGTTAAGTTTTGAGGAATTACATAATCCCCCGCTTGTAATTTCTGTGATAGATCATGCCAACGCACAAAAAGCTCAAACACAAAAGGATCACGAATCAGACCTTCTTGATGAAGTTGTTCTGCAATTGATTTCAACGAACTACCTGGGCGAATAGAAAAAGATACTCTTTGAGTAGAATCAGAGTTTTGCACATTCCATACCAATGCAACACGACCACCAAAATAAAGACTTACAAAAAGGAAACAAAGAAAAATTATTTTTTTCATAAAAAAGAAAATCTAGTGAAACAAATAATAGAAAAAAAGAAAAAAGAATCAAGAACACAACAATTGACAGAATAACAAAACAATATACATTAAGACTAAATCTGTGATCTTTCCCAAAACGAATATTTTTTCTATTTTTTTACAAAACTAAAAAACAAGGAGCATTTATGAACAACGTGGACAACTTATCCAATGCAGAAAAGGCAAGAAAAGCACAGCAATCAAGACAACCAAACGTTCTTGATATGCTTTCAACAGAAGAAGATCCCGAAATTTTGATACAAGTAGCTCAAAATGCCAACACCAACATCCAAACACTTCGAAAATTAAGTAAAAGTGAAAATACCGATGTTGCCTATTTCGCGTTACAACAAATAGAATATCGATCAATTGGACACCTCAGAAGAAACAGGATTCCAAAAACACATTGATTTTTTAAATTTTAGGGGAAGATTCAGATCAAATAAACCGCTGACACAATATCAGCGGTTTTCTTTTAAAATATTTTCGTTATACCATTGAAAACCTATCCAAGTCCTAACCCTCCCATAATTGGTTTCATTTTTTCAGCAGCAATGGTTTGAGCTTTCTTCATGGCTTTATTCATCGCTTTGACCGTTGCCGAACTTAACGCTTTTGAGTCACCCAATAAAGTATCATCGAGTATCTCATACGAAATAACTTCTTGCTCTCCACTCACAACTACTTTTACACCTGACTCTTCAGCAGAAATATGTGTTTGAGCGAGTTCTTGTTTTAACCGTTTCGCTTCTTTTTGAAGACGATACATATCGCCCATTTGTGAAAACATGCCCATAAGAAAAAAATTAAAAAACAAAATATATGTGCCGATAGTATAAAATGCGCCAAAAGAAATGCAACTCGAAAACCTATGCACTCAAGTATTGACGCGTCAACACTTTTGATCGCTCTACCCCTGGTTGATTAAAAGCATCAATATCCATCAATTCACCCACGTAAGCCGTACTGCCTAAAAACAAAAAGAAAAGAGCCCCTAAATGATACGCATCTAAACAATCCAGAACAAACGTAGCATTTCCACATCCAGATTCCACCAAAGAATCCGATGTTGCTTGATGCTGTGTATTGAGCAATGTATGAAAAGAAATACCATTTAAAAAAGAATATTCTGAACGAAAATGTTCAGGAACAACAAAGGGGTCTGCCTTGTAAGCCGTTTTTGACTTCACAAAAAACACATATACATCCCGTGGCCCTTCTGAAAACAACTGAAGTTGTGAATGCTGATCAGTCGCACCTAAAGCTGGAATAGGAGTGATACCTACTTTTTCCCCATTTTCATTCGTCTTGCCAGTTGATTCTGCAACTAATTGAACAAACCAATCTGAAAACGTCCGTAAAGAATGAATATATGGCATGAATACATTTTTTGTTCTTTTCTTCATCAGAGAGAGGAATTGTATTTGTGCTACTTGTGCAGGTATATTTTGTTCCCACGAATGCTCAAAAAATGAAACTCTCATATCTTTTGCTCCTTGTAAAAAAGATTGTACATCAATTCCTAAAAGTAAAGCCGGAAGAATTCCTACAGGAGTAAATACCGAGAATCTTCCTCCAATATCTTTTGCAATAGGAAAAAAAGGGGCATTATATCGTTGTGATTCCTCATGAAGCAATGAACCTTCTTCTGTTATAAACACAAAGTGGTGTTGAGGGTTCCGATTTGTTTGCTGAATCCGTTCTAAAAAATAAAAATATTGTGCCAGTGTTTCTGTTGTCTTTCCCGATTTGCTCACCACTAAAAACAACGTATTCTCAAGATCAAACGTTTCAGAATGTCGACACACAAAATCTGGATCAATATTTTCATACACATGCAATCGACGATTATTCTTTGATCCCAATGCATCACGAATAGTTTTCGGCCCTAAAGCCGAACCACCAATACCAAGAAGGACAATATCTGTATACATATCAGATAAAGAATCAACAAACGATTCCATTTGCACCAATAAAGCATCTTCATCAAGAGCGGCATAAAATCGCTGATTCCGACTCATAAAACGGTTCTGAAGCAATTGTATAGATTCTTCCTGCAAAGCACAATCCTGAACAGATTCCATACGCAAAACAGAAAGCATATTTTGAAAATCAAAAGTAATCATGAAAGAAAGTAAAAAACATCATTACTCTATCAAAAAAAGAGTATCTCACAAAAAGAAAACTTTACAAAACCGGTAAAAATACGTACAACAAAAAGGAACCAATTCCCCTCTTTGTTTCACTTTTCCATGAGTATTCCTTCTTCTGATGTACAAAAAACATCAAGCAATAGCACAAGTGCTATTGAGTCTTTGATGCGTCAGTACAACACCACTGAACTCGGGAAAAAAGTTGTCCCCCAAGCACTTGATGCCGAAAGAGCTGTACTGGGGTCACTCTTGCAAAGCAAAGAAGCAATTATACAAATTGCCGATTTCCTTTCTTCAGAAGATTTCTACCATGATCATCATGGATACATCTATGCTGCCTGTTTAAATCTTTTTCATAAAGCAGAACCTATTGATCTGATTACTCTTGCTACAAAATTACAAGCATCTGAGAAACTTGAACTTATTGGTGGTGCTGAGTATCTAGCAGAAATTTCAAACGAAGTCCCGATTGGAAACCATATATTCCAATACGCACAAATTGTAAAACACCGAGCAACACTACGAAAACTCATCAAAGCGGGAAATGAAATCACCAATCTCGGGTACGATATGGAAAAAAATATCGAGGAACTACTCGAAGCGGCTGAAAAAAGAATCTTCTCTATTTCTCAAACATTTCTGAAAGATAGATTTATCCCTATTCGAGAAATCCTTACCGCCAGTTATGAAAAATTTTGTGAAATCAACGAAAACCCTGAACTCGCGAATAAAAACAAAATCGGAACATCTTTCCGAGACTTAGATAACAAACTCAATGGTGGATTTAGTCCCTCAGATCTCATTATTGTTGCAGCCCGTCCTTCTATGGGAAAAACCGCGTTCTCTCTTGAGATGGGAATGAGATCTGCCATTGAACAAAACAAAAAAGTGGGGGTTATTTCGCTCGAAATGTCAAAAGAGCAACTTGTCGATCGAATGCTCTGTAGTCGACTTGGGATAGAATCATGGAAACTCCATAAAGGAAAACTTGATGAATCCGATTTCATGCGCATGGGAACCGTTATGGAGGAGCTCTCAACAGCTCCTATATTTATTGATGATACAATGGGAGGAAGCATCACAGAACTCCGAGCAAAAGCACGACGACTTCAAATGGAACACGGACTTGATTTACTCATTATCGATTATCTCCAGCTCATGAGCGGAGGAAACCCAATGAACAGAGTCCAAGAAATATCAGATATATCCCGAAACATAAAACAACTCGCACGAGAACTTCATATTCCAATCATTGCCCTTTCTCAGCTTTCTCGGAATGTTGAAAGTCGAGTCGATAAACGCCCCGTACTCTCTGATTTAAGAGAATCTGGATCTATCGAACAAGATGCTGATATTGTTGTTATGCTTTACCGAGATGACTACTACAATGAAGATTCTGAACGAAAAAACGAACTCGAACTCAATATTATAAAACACAGAAATGGTGACATCGGACGAGTTTCTATTTTATTTGATCGTGCACGTATGAAATTTGATAACCTTGAAAAAACCCGACAAGCGGGATTTTAACATATTTCGATTTTTTTTATTTTTTATTAAACATTATGAAACATACTATCGCATTTCTTATCCTCCTCTTTCTTACTGGATGTAGCTCAAATCGTGTTACGCAATTCGATGCACCCATCGATACGGCAACACAAGATACAACGTCTCAGATGGAAATACCACAAGCAACAAATGAAAAGCTTGGCGCTTCTGTGGAATCAATCAACCGTCAAGCAACGCAAAACTTCATTACAAAAGGCATGCAACAAGCCACGAGTGGAAATTTTGAAGGAGCACTCGAAATGTTTGAGTCTGCTTTAGAGATCGCCCCTGAAGATATGCGAAAAATACCAATCAATAACAAAGCTCGTATTCTCTACACACTCGAACGATACGAAGAAGCTATTACTCAATATGATCAACTGATTGAAATGGAACCCAACAATTCAAACTTTTTAAGCGATAAAGGAGCCGCTCTTTTAAAACTTGGACAATATGAAGAAGCATTAAATATATACGATCAATCACTTGCTATCACTCAAGACAATTTTCCCGCATATTACAACAAAGCCTGCATATACGCACTTATGGGAAACGAAGCAGATGCATTACGTCATCTCCGTATAGCATTTGAACTCAACTCAGAAGCAAAGACATTTGCCGTTGAAGACACCGACCTTCAAAACTTATGGGATAATGAGGAGTTTTTAACACTCGTTGAATAAGGCATTCATTTTTCAAACACATATATAAAAACAAACACTTCTTATTTTCTCTTGTTTTTCTATATGAAATTTTTTTCTCCTCAGTTCCAAACACTATGCCTCGTTATGCTGATTCTTATGGGCATTTCTATTTCGCAAGCTCAACAAAAACCAAACACGCAACACAATATCAACACAACACTTCAACAAGAGTATGATGCTCGCATAAAAGCAGATTCATTTTTCTATCAACAAGAATACGAAAAAGCTATTCATTGGTACAATATCTCCCTCGAAATAATACCTCATCGGTTTGAGTCACTCTATAATAAAGCCTGTGCATTTGCAAAGCTTGGCAACACAGAAGAAGCACTCCATACACTAACCCAAGCCGTCTTTATTCATAATTATGCAGTTGACTTAGCCAAAGACGATCCTGATTTTAAGAGTATTCGAGAAACCCAAATATTCCAAGAACTCTTACAATGGGAACAAAAATAACTCCGCCTTGAAAGGTTATAAAACCATAAAAAACAACAGAAAATCAATACAGAAAAATTACTATTTTGTAAAAAATAGTATATTTTTTTTATACAACTCAATCATTTTTATTTTATATCAAAAGTGTTATGAGATTTTCAAAATTAAAAAGCATACCATTTTCAACACTTCTTGTTTTCTGTTTTTCAATACTCAGTCACACTCAATATGCACAAGCACAAACTCAAGGGGAACAAAGAATGTTCACTATAACAGGGTATTATTCACCACTTCCAAACCAAAACTTTTATATTACTGGAACGTATGAATCGGAAAAACGACTCAATGGGGAAGGTATTGCCGGAGCTGATGGAACGCCTGTATATGCGGGAATGATTGCTGCTCCAAAAAGCTATGCATTTGGTACGAAAATTTGTTTTGAGGGGGTTGGATGCGGAATGGTTCATGACCGAGGAGGAGCTATTGTAGAAGCCGGCAAGACAACGCTCGCTCAACATGATCGTATTGATATTTGGATGGGATATGGCGAAGAAGGACTCCTCCGAGCGCTTGCTTGGGGCGTAAAACAAAAGAAAGGAACTGTATATCCAAGTAATGCCGATATACGTGTATTTATGAATTTCGAAGTTCCTCCACAACTAGGAGACATTATTGATTTGCCACAACGTCCGATATTCAATACGAATCTTTCTTTTGGAAACAGTGGAGAAAAAGTCGCATTACTCCAACAAGCACTTCACACGTTAAGACTCTATGAAGGATTTCAAGATGGTATCTATAATGAAAAAGTAAAAGAGGGAGTATTTCAGTTTCAGAAACAACACTTTGTAGTTGAGAAGAAAACAGATATCGGAGCAGGGGTCTTTGGTCCACAAACACGAGCAAAACTAACCGAAGTACTGTATAAAAAGAGTGTTGAAGAAAAAATAAAAGAAGCATGGGATAGTTTTCATTTTGAAAACGAATTATCAACAGGTACTCGAAACCATGAAGTTTTCAAACTTCAAAACATATTGGTACAAGAAGAATTCATGATGGTTCATCCAACGGGATACTTTGGCCCTATTACAAAAAACGCACTCATTGATTTTCAAATCGCTCACAATATTATCCGGAGTAAAAACGCTTTAGGCGCAGGAAAAGTAGGACCGTCAACAAAAAAAGTACTGAATCAAATTCTTGAAAACCAACAACAAGATCTCGCACAAGAATGGGAATACCAACTCGCCTATGAGGCGAATCGAAATGAACTCCGTCGCATTGCAGGACAACCACTCGAATTTAGCCGTTCACTCGCAAGCCAATAAGGGAAAATGTTTGTATTTTCTGGCTCTCTGTGCTATAATAAAATGATATATATCTCATGAGTGAAGAACAAAAAACAACAACATCTCAGAGCAACCAACCACTCCCCCCTCAAGTGGATACAGACAATACCAAACCGAATAACGGAACTGAAGAAAAAGAAACAAAAGATATTGTCATAGCCAGTAAAGAGAAAAAAGGAACTTTTGGGTATGGTATTGCTGAGAAAATAAGAAAAAAATGGGGAACCGATAAAGAAGAAGAGGCTGAGAACGAAAAAGCTGAAAACGAAAAAAAAGAAAAAGAAATGGGTGACTTAGATGCCTTTTTTGAAAATTTTGATCCAAAACGAGACAAGAAAAAACTGACCAATGAAATGCGAAAACGCATCATTGAATCAGAAAAAAAATATAGAGAAGGGATTATATCCGTCAAAGACCTTATCGCTCCATCTTCTATGGAGATTTCTACGAATAGTATTCAAATAAATAGTGCTCACGCACGAACATATTATGTATACAACTACCCACGATATCTAGAAGCAAACTGGCTTAATCCGATTATAAACTTTGATGCAACATTTGATTTATCGCTTTTTGTGTATCCTCGTGATTCCGCGAAAATTATGAAAGTTCTGCGACGAAAAGTGGTAGAAATGATTTCAACAAAACACATAAACGAAAAACAAGGAAAAATAAACAGTACATCCTTAGATACGGCACTTGAAGATGCACAACAGTTACGAATCGATTTACAACGTGGTATGGAAAAATTTTTTCATGTGGGAATGTATTTAACCGTTTATGCTGAATCAGACGAAAAACTAAAAGAAACCAGTAAACAAATCGAAACCATACTTGGAGGACAGTTGGTTATGACTCGAAGTAGTGATTTTCGAACGGAACGAGGATTTACATCAACAACTCCACAAGGCGTTGATCTGCTAGAGGTAACACGCAACATGAACACTTCTCCTCTTTCAACAACATTTCCTTTTGTATCAAACGATCTTACAACTGATAGTGGAATTTTGTATGGTATTAATCGACATAACAATTCTCTTATTATCTTTGACCGATTTGATTTAGAAAATGCAAATGCAGTTGTATTTGCGAAATCTGGGGCTGGTAAATCATATGCCGTAAAACTCGAAATTCTTCGGTCTCTCATGATGGGAACCGATGTTATTGTTCTTGATCCAGAAAACGAATACGAAGAACTCGCAAAAACAGTTGGTGGAAGTTATGTTCATATTTCGCTCACATCAAATCACCGAATCAATCCGTTTGATCTTCCCCTTCCTATTGATAAAGACGATATTCGTCCAGGAGAACTCATCAAAGAAAACACTATCAATCTTTTAGGGCTTCTTAATATCATGCTTGGAAAACTCACCCCTGAAGAAGAAGCCTTAATGGATAAAGCCATTTTACAAACCTATGAACTCAAAGGAATCACACTTCAAACTGAAAACCCATGGGAATACGAAATGCCGACCATGGTTGATCTTGAAGACGTTCTCCATTCCCTTGATGGTTCAAAAAATCTTGCCATAAGACTGGAAAAATACACCAAAGGAACATTTTCAGGACTTTTTTCTGATGTAACAAATGTTGATTTAAATTCTGGACTCATTGTCTTTTGTATTCGTGATTTAGAAGAGCAACTTCGTCCGATTGCGATGTACATGCTTCTGAATTTTATTTGGAACCGCGTACGATCTGATTTACGAAAACGGATACTCGCTATTGATGAGGCATGGCACATGGTGCAATATGAAGACTCTGGACGATTTTTACATAATCTGACTAAACGAGCACGGAAATACTACTTAGGAATTACAACTATCACGCAAGACGTAGAAGATTTCTTAGACAGTAAATGGGGGAAACCAATCATTACAAACTCTTCAATGCAACTCCTTCTCAGGCAAGCCCCTGTTGCTATTGAGAGACTTAAAAAAGTATTTAATCTCACTGATGGAGAGAAATATCTCCTCTTAAACTCAACCGTCGGACAAGGGCTTTTCTTTGCTGGAAATCAACACGTTGCTATTGAAATTATTGCAAGTTTTGGAGAAGACCGAATCATTACCAGTAACCCAGAAGAAATACTTCGCCGACGAGCCGAATCACAAGAGTAGTAATTCACTACAATCAAAACAATAAATCAATATATCTTCATTGAAAAAAATAAGAAAATCAGGTATAATATCCTGATTTCTTTTTAACAGATATATGAATCACAAAAAAATAAAGCACACATCTCCTACAGATAACAATTCTGGAAATCAGTTTCGGTTTCAACTTCAAAAACGAAAACCAATGTGGAAAGAGATGTCTTTATTTGTTTTATCGGTTTTGTGTTTTTGGGGTGGAAGTCATATTGCTTTAAACTATAGTGCGTATTCACAAATTGCAGAATTTAAAATTGATGCAATTCAAAATAAAGGAATTGCCGAAGTAAAAGCAGAAAATTCATTTACTCCACAAGTAGAAAAACTCAAAGAAGTAACCCTTGTACAGCAAAACACTCGGAAACCTTTATTTGCAAGTACGGCACTCAAACCAAAAAACGAAGCGAAAAGAGTTTTTCGTGACATGGATATTTATCCATCAGATAACCGACTTTATATTCCGAGTTTAGATAAAAATGTTCCACTCATTACCGTCCCACATCACAAAAACTGGAATCAACTGGAAACAAATATTCAAAAAGGACTTCAAGATGGGGTAGTCGTTCATCCAGTCTCTCGGCCTCCTGAGAAAGAAGGTAATTTATTTATCACAGGTCATTCATCTTACTACACATGGGATAATGGAAGATTCAAAGATGTTTTTGCACTGCTTCATGAAATGAATACGAACGAAATTGTTGAAGTTTATTGGAACGGAAAAAAATACACCTATCTCATTAAAGCAAAGAAAGTTGTTCCCCCTACTGCAACACAAGTTCTCAAACAACCTGATGATGTAAAAATCATCACACTCATGACCTGTACGCCTATTGGAACAAACAAGAATAGACTCATTTTAATTGGAGAACAAATAGAAAACACTATTGATAATGAAATCTAAAAAAAACTAGAAAAAAAATATAGAATTACTAAAATACTGGGCGTATTGAACATATTGCCCATGAAAAAGATTAAATCAAAAACTGTTTTTCTTCATAATCGCAAAAGCAAAGCGCAACTCCTTGAAGAAATCCGTAATGAATCGTTTGCAAGACGAACCGTCTCTTTTTATCGATATGTAGCTATTGAAAACCCTCAAGAATACAGAAATCAACTGTATAAAGATTGGAATGCACTCGGTGTATTGGGGCGTGTTTACGTAGCCCAAGAAGGTATAAATGCACAAATAAATGTTCCTGAACCTCATTGGGATTCTTTTTCACAATACCTTCAAGAAAAAGATGAACTCAAAAATATGCCTTTAAAAATTGCTGTTGAAGACTATGAATCATTTTATAAACTACGAGTAATTGTGAAAAAGAAAATTGTTGCTGATGGACTCAATGATGATACTTTCAATGCTTCAGATGTAGGAAACCATCTTACCGCTCGAGAATTTAACGAGGCTCTTGAAAATCCTGATACAATAGTAGTGGATATGAGAAATCATTACGAAAGTGAAATTGGTCATTTTAAAAACGCACTCTGCCCTGATGCTGATACATTTCGAGAAGAGCTTCCATTAGTAATCGAAGCACTTAAAGACAAAAAAGATAAAAAGGTGCTCTTGTATTGTACTGGAGGAGTTCGATGTGAAAAAGCAAGTGCATACTTAAAACACCAAGGATTTCAGGATGTGAATCAGCTCTATGGAGGAATTATCTATTATGCTCATCAGTGCAAAAAAGAAGGCATTCCGTCAAAATACATCGGAAAAAACTTTGTATTTGATGAACGCATGGGAGAACGCATTACTGATGATATTATTAGTCAATGCCATCAATGTGGTACGCCTTGTGATGATCACACCAATTGTAAAAATGATGCGTGTCATTTATTATTCATTCAGTGTTCTTCGTGTAAGGCACAATTCGAAAACTGTTGTACAAAAGAGTGTCAGGAAATAAATAAACTCCCCATTGAAGAACAAAAAAAACGACGAGCACGAACTTCATCTGGTTTAAGTGTTTATAAAAGCCGATTACGTCCAAAACTCTCCCCCTATACACCATAATTCATTATATGAGCCAACGTATTGTCGTTCTTTCTGATTCTCACAGTAGCACTGATCGGTTTTCACAAGCGATGCAAAATATAGAAAAAGCAGGCATTGATACGCTTCTTCACTGTGGCGACTGTTTTACAGATGATTTTCTTGCTGTTTGTCAGAAATACCAACGGATAACTATTTGGATTACGAGAGGAAACTGGGATATTGATGATACCATTGCTCAACAATTAGAGGCTTTGCCCAATGTTGAATGTCAATCATATATTCAGAAAAATATTGAGGGTGTTTCTTTCCTTGCGGCACATAAAGAGTCTGATGCAATATCCCATACACAAAAAAGTTCTCCCGATATAATCTTTCATGGACATACTCATCGCATCAGAATTGAAAAAAAAGGAGGTACGCTTTTTTTAAACCCTGGAGCTCTAGCGGATGACGGATTTTATTTTGTTATTGATTTCCCACAACTCATACTCCACAAATATCACTATACCCAATCAATTACATGAACCTTGATGATGCTCAACAAAAAGCAGAAAAACTGCTCGCTATCCATAATCTTTCTGACTGGACGTTTGGATTTGATCGTGCAAAAACCCGATTAGGATGTTGCTGGTACGGAAAAAAAATGATAACACTCTCCCGCCCATTAACAGAAATCAATGACGAAGAAGTCGTCACTCAAACCATTCTTCATGAAATTGCCCATGTACTTGCTGGACATGAAAACAAACATAACCGTATCTGGAAAGAAACCCTTATACGCATAGGTGGAAACGGAAAAGTGCGATACCACACTGGTGACATTCAAACATCAATTGCGAAATACACAATCACTTGCCCACAATGCGCCATAAAACACAAAGCTCATAAAAAAAGAATGATTGCGTGCAAAGCGTGTTGTCAAAAATACAACAATGGTCGATTTTCTCGACAGTTCTTGTTTTCTTTTTCTGTTAATCACGCCAAAACTTTAATCGATAAATAGGAAATCCTTGTTCTATTTTTGATTGCTCCCAATCAGTCCGAACTCCAAAAGGAGAGTCATCAAAATATTCAATATGGTTATAGACAGAATGAGTAATGATCTCTTTCGTTTCTTCAAAAAGGAATTGTTGATCGGTTTGAAACACAAACACGGTTTCTTTTGGGATAAAAGTCGAAAAATACGCTAACGACGATGAAGTTATAAATCGTCGTTTCTTATGTTTTTCTTTAAACCAAGGATCTGGAAAATTGATATAAATAGTTTCAATAGGAATATTCTTTTCTAATGATGAAAGAAGAATCGATTTTAGGTTTCTTCCTGCATCGCCATCAAAAACAACAACATTATCGAACGATTTAAATTTTTGTTTTAAAAACTGCGCAATCGGCACTCGTATTTCAAAAGCAATATAGTTTTTACGAGGATGTTGTAATGCGAGTGATTCTACAAACTCACCCTTAAAGGAACCAATATCAATGACTATTGGATACCTATTCGAAAATCCCTCAAAATCATATTCTTTTAAGACAGAAAGTGGATTAACATGAGCTCGAACACGTTTAACCATGAAAAATCGTTTGGTAGAATACCAAAAATAAACAAGTTTTACAAAGTATTGTTATAAAAATAAAAAAATCGTATACTCAGAAACGTGGGAACAAAAGCAAAAACATATATTGGATTACTCTTCTTTCTTCTCTGCGTAGGAAGCTTTATTTCTGCGTTCTTTTTATCTCGTACATCAATGCAAACAACTTCTGTTCGTATCGGTTCACAAACATGGACTGCTGAAATCGCTCAAACCCCCGAAGAAAAAATGAAAGGACTTATGAACCGAGAATTCCTTGACCCAAATCATGGTATGCTTTTTGTATTTGATACAGAAGATTACTATACATTCTGGATGAAAAATACACTTATTCCACTGGATATTATTTGGATCAATAAAGACCATCAGATTGTTGATATACAAACACATTCACCCTGTGAGAAACAATGCGAAAATGCATACCCAAAAGAGAAAGCTCGATTTGTATTTGAAGTAAACGCTCATACATTTCAAGGAAAAATAGGTGATCAAGTTTTTATCGATACTGAGTTTTAAACGAGCACAACTATGAATAATCAATCATTACGAACCTTTTTTGCTACAGGAAGTGGAGTAACCGCTATGATATTTTTCTCACTCTATTCTATTTTTGGGAAAATGCTGTTAGAACATTTTCCTCCACACACACTTATACTTCTTGGACAATCATTATCACTTCTGGTATTGCTTTTATTTTTTGGAGTAGTACCCGAAATAAAAACAATTTTTCATATTCCCCACAAACAAAAAATATGGATTCTCCTTGTTTCTATTTTATCAGGGGTCATTATTCCTTTTTTGTCATTTTCAGGACTGCAACACATACAAGCCAATGAAGCGGTATTACTCGGAGGCATGAGTCCTATATTCTTAGGAGTATTAGGTGTTTTATTTTTAAATGAACGTATAAGTGCACAACAAATCGGAGGGTTCACTTGTTTACTTATAGGACTAGCAATTATTGCGATGAAAGGATCTATCAATACACTTGATGTTAATATTGGATATATTTTTATAACTATGGCTTGTTTTCTAACGGCTGTGAGTAATACTCTTTTTAAACGATTTTTATCCGATATTCAACCACAAATAGTGGTATTACTCAGAAACACAACAGGTGCGATTTTTTTATCAACACTTTTCCCATTCTTTTCAAGTCATAATCATAATTTTCAAGCACTCACTCAAGAAACCGTCTTATTACCACTCATCCTCTATGCACTACTAGTAATAATGGGCGCTCAGATTCTCTGGTATAAATCACTCGAAATACTTTCAGCAACACAAGCATCACTTATGTATCTACTCAATCCCCTCTTTGGTGTTTTTTTTGCTGTTGTTATTTTAGGAGAAATGCTTTTTTCGCATCATATATGGGGAGGTTTATGCATTTTTACAGGGCTTATTCTTACACAATTACATCACCATAACCATCCCCATAATCACATTCTCCACCGTATAAAACATATAAGTCACTAACGATCTAAAAGTACAGGATCTTTATCGAGTAGTATTGGCATTGATGTATCTTCTTTTAGGTACTTATGTTTTCTATAAAAATGAAGAGAATCAAAAAATGAAATAGTAAAAAGCATACAAATCACTAAAAACGGAAGAACAACCCAAATAGTCGTAAATTGAAGTAATAAATTGAAAATAGTATGGACAATCATGGCAATAAAAAGACCTTCAAATATTTTTTCTTCATGAAATAATGTTGATGTTTTTAAATGAACGATTTTATGAACTTTTACGAGTACTTTGTGTTGTGCACGAAACACTTCATCACGCACAATATCATTTGCGAATAAAGCAATACCATAAAAGTATCCAACAATAGCAGAAAAAGATATATGAGCGGCTACTGGAATAACGGCTCTTAAAAAGAAAAGTACTAAAAATGAAGCAAGAGAGTTATAGCTGTAAGAAAAATTATTCAGATACATAATGTTTTCCACAAACGCAAACCCAAGAGCAATGATAATAGAAAACGAAACAGCATCATCAACGGTTTCTATTTTTTCTTCATCTGAAAACCGAAGCATAAGGTGTTTAATATATTCTTCAAGCATCCCAACGACGAGAAAGAAAGAGACTGTTTGAGATACTTCATATCCAAACCAAGATACATTTCCCGTAAAAGAAGAAAAGAAGTATGAACACAAACCAATGAAAAAACCAATAAACAGAAAAATAAAAGGCATTTCTAGTATTTTCTGAAACTTGTTCTGAAAAACTCGAATTGTATTATCTCCTGTAAGAATCTCAAGAAGAAAAAGAAGGAACGCTGAGAAAAAAAACAGAGCAAGTGCTACAACTCCGTTTACGAAAACATATGCTAAAAGTGTTGGAAGAGAAGGACTAAAGAAAAGATCCCCTAAATACGTAAATAGGTTCGTATGTTCAAGATACAGTACTCCAAAATGAAAATATCGCTCATAGAGTTTAATCGGGAGCACAGAAAGCATTCCCGCAAGAAATGTTATAAAAACATACCATCGACGTTCATGATGAAGCCGTTGGGCGAAATAAATCCATCCGAGTATTGGCACTAAACTCATACTTGCATAAAGCAAGAATGAAGATGAGGTAAGGAATTGAATGAATTCAGACATCCTCCTATTATATCATAAAAAAGAAATAAATGAAACTTAAAAAAAACAAATCGATCTTGATACACAAAAAAAGATTGTTTTGTTTGAATAAAGAATAGATATATGGTATAATGGTGGGATTTCATACGTCTTTTTGATGAAAACAAAAACACTTCAAATTCTTGCCTGTATTGTGGGATGCCTCTATAGCATCCTCTTTATAGTGCAAGACAAAAAGCCGATAAATTTGAATACAGTCAAAATCTGGTCTCTTACACAATCAGAAAGAGATACATGGAAAACATTTGAAGAAAATGGCGGAAGTTTTCCTGCTGAAATATGGGATACGAATGGAGAATTATTTGAGAAACTCGACAATAATACTGACTGGAACCAAAACGAAAGAATGCTCAACAACGGAACACTTATATGGAGTACATATTTTTCAAACCCCGAAAAAAGCATCCATACATTCCCATTTTTACAGTCACAATCATCAATTGGAAAAAACGAGATATTCGTCGGAAAAATACGAATACGAAACCCAAAAAGCACGCTGGTCATTCAAAAACAAGAACACAGCATTTCTATTGTCAATGAAGGACAATCAATTGAGCTTTTATTTGATGGTATACAAGAACCATTTATTGTTCCTTCGGGCATGAATGTACTCATAAATGAACGGTTTATTTCTGAGAGAACGGGTATTTTGTTTTATTCAAAACTAAAAAAGTTATTAAGACTGCGTCCTAATACAACAGAACCAGAACTTTTAGCACTTGCACAACCTACTCAAAAAAGGATACAAGAACGAAGAAACCTCGTATCCGAGTTCATACAACAATCAAAAGAAGGAATTTTTTATCAAACAATTTCACAAAACATTGAATCAATTCAATCACTTCAAAAAAATGCGGTAGGACTCTCTCAATCAGAAAAAAATGAAGATGCATTTTTCAAATCAATAAAACCATTTTTTGTATTCTTGAATGCCTTACAAGAAGGAGATTTCGAAACAGCACAAACACAAAAATCAATGTTTGAATCAACAGAGAACCAACTTATACTCAAAGATGCACTGAATAATCTACCCAAATACAAGGATATGTGGGAAACGTATCAACATATCTATAAGTTTTGGCGTGCTAGTTTAAATCCTTCAAACGAACTGTATATGTTTTTTTATAGCGATGAAAATATATCGACACTCTGGAACACCGCAGAAGTATTTATTTTTGAAAAACAATGGAATGAAGCAAAAGAATCAATCATCAATATAAAAAAAATGATTGAAACAAACCCACAACTCAAGAAAACCATTCCAACTCAAACATACACACGGATTCGAAGACTGCTCAGTGAAAACCTTCAACTCCATACACAATTACAAAACGAAGATACATTTGAAACTCATAAAATACTTATTGAAACAGAATTAGACACAGAAAATCATCTTGAAAAAAGACAAGAACTCATTCTTGAAAATGGAAAAGACATCATGGTTTTTATTGAAAAATCTATTGCCGCGCGTATGCATACCATTCCATTAAGTACGCTGATGCAGTCATATAGAATACTCAATATTGATTCTATTGAGGCTGATTTAAAAATTACAATTTTTACGCAAACCGAACGAGATATAATCCAAATTATTAAAAAAATTGGAGACGGAAACATAAATACAGAATCAATACAAAGAATAAAAGAACAAGAAGAAGAACAAAAAAATTATACAATAGGAGGTGAGCGGATCATTCCTCAAATAGAAACTGTTCCAAAGCACATAGGAGGGATAAATAATACTGATGATCTCTTTACATTTTTAGAAAAAAACGGATGGGAAACAAATACTATGCAAATAAAAGAAATCGATGGAGCAAACCCATCAGTTGAGTTTTCACAAGCCAAAAAAGGAACAATTTCTCTTTCTGGTCAGTTTTATTATAAATCTCAAGTGTTTACGAATATAAAAGAAGACAACACGCTCATTCATATTCGTGGAGCACAAACTATTCAACCACTTATACTCGAGAAATTTTGGAATAATCAAACGAATACTTCGTCAACAGAACCAAGTTCAATAAACATTCGAATTCCTCAAGAAACTCAACAAGCACTACAGGTAAAAAATAACATTATTCAACTTTTTAACGCATATGGACTCCGAATCAATAAATCTCATATAGAAATTACAAACTGGGAATACACACAATTTAAAATTCAAGACGTAATACACCGAGAATCAAGAATACATTTTTTATTCAACAAAGAATCAGAACAACTATCCGATATAACCATACTCCTCAATCGTGCACAAAAACAAAGTAATCAAAACTATAGTATTACGGAAGGACTTGAGTTTATAAACCAATCTATTAGCGACTCACAAACGCAATAGGTCGCCAAAGGCCTCAATAGTTGTGTTATACGGTTCATCAGCAAGAATGGTACCGTTTGCAACTCGTATAATACGGGGTCTTAATATATCAATAAATTGAGGATCATGTGTTGCACAAATACAGGTTAATCCTTTTTCTTCATGAAGGTTTCGGAACAAATACGCAATATCTTTTGCATTTTGAGGATCAAGATTTCCTGTTGGTTCATCGGCAATAAGAATTCGTGGATCATGAATTAACGCGCGAGCGATAGCAAGTCTCTGGCGTTCTCCTCCCGAAAGAGAGTTGGGAAACTGATTGTAGGCATCTAAAAGACCAACGGTCGAAAGAAGTGTTTCTGCTTTTTCAAGTATATCATCTTCTTTACCACATACCTCAAGCGCAAACGATAAGTTTTCAAAAACTGTCTTTTGAGGTAACAAACGAAAATCCTGAAATACCACCCCGATATGACGACGATATTCTTGAATACCAGAAAGAGATAAATCTCCCAAGGATATATCATCAACATAAATTGATCCTGTTGTTGGCCGCAGTTCTCCAATAAGGAGCTTAAATAAGGAAGACTTCCCTGCTCCAGACGCACCAATAATACCTACTTTTTCTCCGGGTTGAATAACAAAAGAAACATCAGACAAAACGGGATGTTCATCAAATGAAAGCGAAACTGATTCAAATCGCAACATAGTACACGTATAATACTCTCTTTTCTTGTTTTGCAAAACAAACTCCTCAATCTAAAAATGCTATTCTTGATGCACAAATCCAGGAGGAGAAATAAGTGGTGGTTTGACTTCAAGTACAAATGCGTTTTGATTTGAAAGATGAACCGGCATAGAATTCCCTGTTCTTACCCAGTGCAAATCATAAATCTGAGATAATCGCTGATCCTCTATCTCTACAGGAACCAATTGCAATGTATCATTTGTTCTTTCCCATGGAGTTCTCACAGGCGTAATACGACTCCCTCCCAATGTATTATGCGTTAAGAACGTACCCTGAAATACCAATTGATTCTGGTCAGTTCCAGTATTCGCATCCCAAATACTATCTCCATCATTACTCACAAATGCTCCTTCTAAAAATAAATGACCAACTATTTGTTGTATATCTGATCGCACAAATATGTTTCCTGTTTCTGGAAATGGACGAAGCGGAGTATTAATAGCCATAATACCAAACGCATCATTCGGATTCCCATACATCATATTCCCTTCTATAATCACATTTGCATTTTGTACAATCAATGTTTTTTGCCCTGCAGGAAGAAGCATAATACCTTGATTCCATCCAGAAGCGAATCGCACATCGCCTCCATCATTAACGACCACCACATCACAAGTGTCAAATACTGATATTTGCAATGCTCTATCTTGTTCTATGGGGTTGAGACATGATTCTTCTATACCACGAATAAGCGAAAGAGCATTATCATACAAGATCGAACGAGCATCTTCTCCAACTGTTCCAGATACGAGTACTGAAGACGATGATGTCATTCGGCTATCAATCACGCCTCTTACTGCCCCCACCACATCAGCTCCTAATGGTGGCACAGACCCACCAGAAATCGAATTATAACCAAGTGTTCCTGCTCCTGAAACACCTCCATTCCGAGTTGTTAAATCAATAAAATCATTCGGATTATTATTTGCTGGGTTCAGCACATCGGTTTCATGAAACCCACTTCCTCCCATTGGATAAGAAATAGGCGATCCTCCGACACTGTAGTTTCCTTCAACAACGAGTGATAACGGATATTTTTCTGTACTCATATCACGCACAAACCCTGCCGTTTTTTGAATATAATATGACCATGAATCATCATCTTCAGGATCAGCCAATCCCCAATCATAAAAGGTCGTATCAAGTTCTACAGAAGGAGAAAAACTATTACTTGCTAGATTATTATAATAACTAAGCCAAGAATCCTCATTCCGAACCGCAAATGAATTAAGAGAAATTCCGGAATCCTTGGACTGCAATTCTAAGAAAAAACGAGAGGCATTATTACTTCCTGTAGGTGGATCAGGATCTTCAGGGTGAACATAATCAGAGTCAAGAATATAGATAGCATCTTGTGTTTCCCCCATTACAGAGTCTTCCAGTGCTTTAGGAATAAGGGTGAAAAGTGGTTGAAATGCAACTCTCACAGGAGTGGTTACCGAAACCGGGTTCCAAACGCCTCCCACAACCCCACCCGCACTATTGATATCAGCGACTTGTATATCCGACATTCTCAATGACCAATCATCAGTAAACCGAGCCAAATGGTCCCCTACTTTGGCAACAGTTGGGGCTTTTGCTTTAAACGATAACTGAATCCATGCCGCATCTGTATTCACTTCTTGGTTTGCAAATCCATCAAGAAAAGATAATCCTGTATTTGCATCTGTTTGACCGTTGGTATCAACCACATATCCAGCCGGCAATTGAATATCATCTCCATCAATTTGAGTCACGGGGTTTCCTGCAAAATCTTTCAAAATAAGAGTATAAATTGTTTTATCGCTATCATTGGCTAATGATGGAGTGGCTTTATTGTTGTCATCATAAGTAACATGATGGGTGATTTGTGATGGATGTGGGTCTGATGGAAGTACTTCAATCACAACTGGAAATACAGAAGAAAAGGCTGTGTTTCCGGCTTTGTCTTGTACAAAAACATCAAGTTCGTATGTTCCTGCTTGACGAAAACATCCTCCATTGGCTGTGTTTTGTAACACCGCTGTTAAATTATCCGGATCGGTCATGCCTATGCTCTGAAAAGAAACGGTCACTGGAGACTCAAAAAACCCAAAACACTCAAACGCTGGATATTCTCCTTCTAAATGTGGTAATAGCACGGGAGCTGTAAAATCAATCACTAATTGAGACGCATCAAGATCTATTCCTGAATCACGAACAAAGTCGGCATGTGACTCAAGCGCAATAAGAGAAAAAAACGAAAAGAGGAATAGAAAGATGAAACGATTCATGAACATTCTTATTGTCTCGAAAACAAAAAAAAAATGCAAATACGAAAAAAGAAGAGTACATTAAAAGAAAATGAAACGAATTATTTTTTTTCTCATTTCCTTTTGCTTTCCAATGCAATCTTTGGCAAATGATGAAAACGAATGTAATCTTTTTATTTCTGAAATAAGCCCGACTCGTATTGCCGAAGAAGATGAGTGGATTGAAATAGTCGTAGAAAAGGAAAGCGCCTGTAATATTTCATCTCTCTTCATCAGTAATGGGAATCAGGAAAAACCATTTGATGAAATAAAAGAAACAATGCAAACAAAAAATATAACGGTTCATGAAGACGAAAGCGGAAACCAAACACTCCTGACCAGTTCCATAAACGGTCTATTGTGGTGGGATAAATCGCCTCTTTCATTGCCAGATAATGGAGCAACGATTTCTATTCAAGAACAAACAAATAGAAAAGATACCGTTACGTATCCAAAAACAAAATCCGGTACAATTCAGGGAAACCCCTATACGGAAATATGGAATCGAACAGATAACCCCCTATTGCCACTTATCCCCATTCGATACGAACCAAATAACACTGTCTGGAATCATTCAAAAGGAGAAGAAAACCCTCCCTCAACAGTAAAACTTCAAAAAGGAGACATTCTCATTCAAGAAATATCGCCGAAAAACACGAATACAGACTTTATCGAAATACAGTTTACTCTCCCTTTCAGTGAACCGATAAACATTCAAGGGCTCGCCATAAAACACAACGGAACTCTTTTATTCGTGCAAGAAACTCCATTATTTGTATCTACAAACGATATTTTTGTACTCGAAACAGGGAGTCACACAACAGATATTCAAAAACAAAATACTTTCTACACAGCTCAAACATCGAAAAAAGAAAGTCTATCTTCTGGTTCAGGAACCGTTGAAATTATTCATATGTATGGAACAAGTGCCGAAGAACGAATTGACACCGTCTGCTGGAAAAAACAAACACTCAGTCAATCAGAAACAAAACGAGTTATCCAATACCGAGAAGCATTCCTATGGAATGGAGAATGTATTGATATTCAAGACATGATTCCCAATGAATCAATCGCACGAAAAGAAAAAAACTCACCACCAAACCAAGCATCTAATTTTTTTCGACATTTTAATGGATCAAAAGGGACAAAAAACAAGTCTCAAAACACACCACCAAAAGCTCAGATAACACTTCAAGGCGGTCGAAAGATATACACAAAATCACTCAACCTCACTGCTGAAAATTCTTTTGATCCCGATGGAGATCATGATCTGCATACCTATCAATGGGAGATCAATGGAAAATCATGTCCAAACGATATCACTGATACTTGGCGATGGAGTGACTATTGTGAAATTGAATCAAAACGTTCAAACCCAAAAACTATCTATTTTGATGCAGAAGGTCTCTATACAATAAAACTTACTCTTTGGGACCATTCTGGGGAAAAAGACACCCTTGAAATCCCAATAGAAGTAACAACCCAAATTATACAAAAAACAACGAGAGGAGGAGGTGCTCCGCATATATTTGAACAATCAATTCAGAAATGGACACAATCACAAATGACGAAGAAAAATATTGATGATGTATACGAGAAGCCTTTTTTTGAAGATTTCTTAAACGCACTTTCTCCTGAAAAAATACAGATACTCAAAACTATGCCGCCTTCTCAAATTATTATTCCCACCCCCCCAAAACCAAAACTCTTCAAAAGAGATGCCCTGACTCAAGAAGAAAAAAACAGACTCCGAAAAAACACGGGGCTCATTTTTTTATGGCATATGCAAAAACCTGAGTTTTAACGAGTATTTCCATGGATACGCGAAACGACAGCGGTTTGTAAATGTATCTCTGGCACTTCCTGCTGTGAAAACCCATAACCAGTATTTTCTTCATCAAACTGAAATTTAAACGCCATACGAATAACAGGTTGCAATTGCACTGCATCATCAGCAAACGCAAGATATGGGTCTTTTTGAGGATACAATTCAAACACAGAAGATAAAACTCGAACATGTGATGGAGATATTGTTTTCCAATCATAAGCTTCTCGACACAAATCTTCAGAGAATTCAATTCCTTCTATACGGCACTGTTTATTGGGTAAAACAAGAGGTTCAGCACTCCATACATCAAGACGTCCATCATCATTTGTATCAACACCAACTTGAGATTGTACTTGTACTTGTTCACTTTCGACTCGAAGAGCAATACGAACATTTCGCTCTGGATGCCGTAAAAATAATACGTCTTGTTGTGAAACATCAAATGCATTTGTCTCTACATCTGATTGCTCAAACTCTCTATCCATACCTCCCAAATTCCTTAATCGTCCACCAATATCATCATAAAATACATCTTCATACCGAGAATCACAATCTTCAGCAACATTATCTTCTTCACAAAAATACCGATCGTAATCAAGCACATAATAACGACCAAACTCAACCATTCTATCCATAAGCAAACGAGATTCATCATAAAAATTATGTGCAATATCAAGTTTTTTCTGAGTTAATTGCATTTGCCCCACAAGAGAAAAAATACTCAAAAAGACAACGGCAAAAAGCGTCATAGCAATGACGAGTTCTAAAAGGGAAAAAGCTTTTTTCTTTTGTTTAATACGCATCTCGTTCAAAATAATCAAATAAGTGAGTTTCTAATACTATTTCTTTATCCCCATTTGCTTCTTGCCAAGAAACACGAGATTGAACAATTAATTTATTCGGACAATCAACGAGCGGACAAGATACTTCCTCTTGACGTGTCTGAATTTGTCGATAAAAAAGAGTTGGCGAGCCATTCACCGTGTCATGGTTAAGAAAAGGAGTGTCTTCATGACTGTACAAACGATACGATTCATCAAGAGGTGTTAATGCTCCTTGTTCTGATAGGACATAGAGAGGAGGATCAAAATCAAGACGATAAAATCCATCATTTATTTTCTCATTACAATCAGTATCGATACACAACCAATTTTCTCTTTTATTTCCAGAAAATCGAAGCCAATTGGTGTCTCGAATATGTCGAACACCTTCAATACCTTCTCTAGCAAGACTGAGGGCTGTAATACGATTTTCAATATTACTATTAATCATAATCGCACGATTTAAAATAACCAAAATACTACTCAAGAAAATGACAAGAATAACAATAGCAATAAGAACTTCAATAAGAGTCTCACCTGTTTTTTTTATTGAATACTTTTTTTGTTCTTTTTTCATAAAATTTCACAGTCAGGAATAGTTTCATAGGGTATGGTATCAAAACAGTCACAATGATTCTTATACATTTTCGGATAAGCAAGTACACTGTCTAAACACACTGTATATATCTCGGTGGAAGAAATATTTTGGCTTTCGATAGTAAAATATGTTTGAGATACATTTCCGGAAGAAGTAATCAATTCCATTGCAAAAGGATCAACTGAAAAACCAATACTTCCATTCTGTGCAAAAGAGTCTTCAAACACAATGCGACTTTCTTGCAATACTAATGTTTGTTCACATCCAAAAGAAACAAGATCATTATTCACTCGAAATTGAATACCTTCATCATCTGAACAATCTCGACGAGCCAGTACATCGTTTCGAGTATCTGATAAGGCCTGTATAATTCTATCTACTTCCAATGAAAATCGAGATTTTAAAATAGTTTCATACAAGGTTGGAACAGTAATAGAAAATAAAATACCTAAAATAGATATCGTCACTACCAGTTCTAGAAGCGTAAATCCCTGTTTCATAAACAAAAACTCAAATATATATGTGTATGTGCATTCTTTAGTATAATAGGAAAAAACCGAGTCACAAGAAAAACATGAAAAAATTTGTAAAACTTCTATTTCACCGTACAATCGAAACCAATTATAGATATGAGAAATTTTTGTATTATTACTCACATCGACCAGCACCCTACGCATAAAGCTTCGGGGCGACAAGACATGATTCCCTCACACTTATTCTCTCTATGACATCTATTCGTAATTTCTGTATTATTGCCCACATCGACCACGGGAAATCGACACTCGCTGATCGACTTTTAGAAATAACAGGAACTATTCAGAAACGAGATATGAAAGCCCAACTACTGGACACAATGGAACTCGAACAAGAGCGAGGTATCACTATTAAACTCCAGCCAGTTCGAATGTATTGGAAAGGCACACAACTAAACCTTATCGATACCCCTGGGCATGTTGATTTTTCTTATGAAGTATCTCGAAGTTTGGCAGCCTGCGAAGGAGCTGTGCTTGTGGTTGATGCTACACAAGGAATTGAAGCCCAAACTCTCGCCAATGTCTATCTTGCGCTTGATCAAGGACTCGAAATTATACCCGTCCTCAATAAAATTGATCTTCCTGCTGCAGAACCTGAACGACGAGCTCAAGAAATTGAGTCCCTTTTGGGATTTAAAGCCGAAGATATTTTACAAGTCAGCGGAAAAGAAGGAACCGGAGTTCCAGAACTCCTCGATGCTATTGTAACTCATATTCCAAGTCCTCCTCAAAACCCTATTTTTAAAAACCATCAACCAGTTTTTTCTGATATAACTGAAACAAAAGCTCTTATTTTTGATTCAACGTTTGATACGTATCGTGGAGTGGTTTCAAGTGTTCGAGTTTTTTCCGGATCAATCAACAAAGGTGACAAACTCACTCTCCTGAGAACCGGACGAAAAATAGAAGCAATCGAAGTAGGGTTTTTAAATCCTCGATATTCACCCACCGAAAAATTGAACACCGGTGAAGTAGGATACGTCGTTACTGGACTTAAAAATGTTATTGATGCAAAAGTAGGAGAAACGCTTTATCAAGGAAAAATAGAGAAACCATTATCACTCCCTGGATATAAAGAAGTAACGCCTTTTGTATACGCAGGAGTATACCCTATTGAGGGGGATGATTTTGCACTCCTGCGAAAAGCGCTTGAGAAACTTTCCCTCAATGATGCTTCACTCCAATTTGAGCCAGAACAATCAGCTTCTTTAGGAAATGGGTTTCGAGTTGGATTTCTCGGACTTCTTCATCTCGATATTGTTCAAGAAAGACTCGAACGTGAATTTGATTTAGATATTTTAGTAACAGCTCCATCAGTATCGTATAACATAATCCAAAAAGACGGATCGGTTGTCCCTATCGCCAATCCTGGAGAACTCCCTGATGCAGGCACATACGAATCTATACAAGAACCATGGATGAATATCAGTATCCTTGTTCCGTCTCAATATATAGGTGCTGTAATGGATTTATGTACAAGTCGACATGGAATTTCTAAAAATATTCAGTATACCAGCGAAGACAGAGTAGAGATGTTTTTTGAAATACCACTCGCCTCTATCATCACCGATTTTTACGACGACCTTAAATCAATGACCTCTGGATATGCCTCAATGTCATACGAACCCATCGGTATGCGTGAAGGAAAACTCTCTCGACTCGATATACTCGTTGCGGGAGACAGGGTTGATGCACTAAGCCAAATTGTTCACCGTGATGATGCGTATTATATCGGTGCTCGATGGTGTGAAAAACTCAAAGACATCATCCCAAAAGCTCAGTTTGCTATCGCTATTCAAGCTGCCATTGGAGGAAAAGTACTCGCACGAGAAACGATATCAGCTCTTCGAAAAGACGTAACCGCAAAACTCTATGGAGGAGATGTTACCCGAAAGAACAAACTCCTGAAAAAACAAAAAGCAGGGAAAAAAAGACTGAAGCAGTTTGGAAAAGTAACCATTCCCCAAGACGCATTCTTTTCAATGATGAAAAAATAATCCTCTATATTGCCTATACTTTTTTATGTCGTAAAAAGTATTTTCGTGTTTCCAATACCAAAAAAGGAATAACCGTTGCCGCAAACACCACTCCCCAATCATACCCATCAAGCGGGGTTGTTCCTATAACACGATTGAAAAAAGGTACATATAAGAGTAAAAGTACTAAAAGAATCGATGAAATATTGGCTAATAGAAGAAAATGATTCGAAAACAATTGTTGAGAAAATACCGACACCGTCTGACTCCGAGCCGAAAAAGTATTTAACAGCTGAACAAAAACAAGTGATGTAAACCCAACCGTTTGAGCATGAATGTTATCAAACGACATATCGCCCCATGACCAACCATCACGCAGCAAAGTCCATACATAAGCACCTGTTACGCATACTCCAATAACACTTCCCATAAAAAAGAAACTCAGTATAAAATTTTTGTTCATAACTCGCAATTTCGGATCTCTTGGAGGGAGTTTCATGATATTTATGTTTTCATCATCGACTCCTAATGCTATAGCTGGTAAAATATCTGTTCCTAAATCAATAGCTAAAATTAAGATAGCGGTTAATACTAACGGAAACCCAAAAGCAATAGCCAAAAAGATAGTGACGAGTTCTCCGATATTACAAGAGAAAATAAACCAGACAAACTTCTTTAAATTTTCATAAATACGTCGACCTTCTCGAATAGCACTTACAATCGAAGCAAACGAATCATCTAAAAGCACCATTGTCGCTGCTTCTTTACTCACATCGGTTCCCGCAATACCCATTGCAACTCCAATATCAGCAGCTTTGAGTGCTGGTGCATCATTCACTCCATCACCCGTCATCGCCACAATCTCACCATGAGATTGAAGTAACTGAACAATTCTCATTTTTTGATCTGGTCTACTGCGTGCAAAAATAAGCGACTGATTTCGATCTGATAAAAGGGCTGATAAATCTTGATCCGATAACTGTGCTACTTGATCGCCTGTTAATACTTCTACTGATTTTCCTCGCACAATCCCTAATTCTCTCGCAATCGCTTCAGCCGTCACTCCAAAATCACCCGTAATCACAATCACTCTTATACCCGCTGTACGACAAGCTTTTACCGCATCACGCACTTCATCTCGAGGAGGATCAATCATCCCTACAAGCCCCATAAACACTAAGTTTTTTTCTGCAGAGTCTTCATCTGAAACTTTTTCACTGTCTCCAATAGATCGAGACGCAAACGCTAATACTCGCAAAGCATTTTGAGCCATACGTTCATAATGCGTTTGAATATGTAATCGTTTCTCATCGGTCATACGATGAACCAAATAACCATCTGACCAATGCGTACACCGATTAAGTACATGATCTGGTGATCCTTTTACAAACACTTTTTTTTGAAACACCACCGACATCATTTTTCGATCAGCATCAAACGGAAAAACTTCATCACATACCCCAGGAAAAACCAATCCTGATTTTTGAGCCAGCGTTAACAAAGCCCCTTCTGTAGGATCGCCTAAGACTGTATATTCATTCTCTTTCTGTTGTAAAACAGCTTCATTACAATGAGTACAAATTTCTAATAGATCATGTAATAACGAATCATTCTGTGTAGATTTTTTTTCACTTCCTCCCACAAAAGCAATTTTTCCAGAATGTGGATCGTACCCAACACCACTCACCGTATAAACAGATCGATCTGCTAAATATACCTCCCGAACGGTCATTTCGTTTTGAGTCAGTGTTCCTGTTTTATCGGAACAAATAGTCGTTACAGACCCCAATGTCTCGACTGATGACAAACGTTTTACAATTGTCTTTTTTCTTGCCAAAATAGTCGCTCCTAACGCTAATGCTATGGTAATAGTTGTCGGAAGTCCTTCAGGAACTGCCGCAATAGCTACTGCTACCGCATACATGAGATTTTGAATCAATTTCTCAGATAATGACAAACCTTCATCGGCATTCAAAAACCCAAACACAAACAAAATTCCACACACAAAAAATGTCACTTTTGTCACAAATAATCCCATATGTGACAACTCTTTCTGCAAAGGAGAAAGTGTTTGTTCTGTTTCAGTTGTAAGCTGTGCAATGGTTCCAAACTTTGTCTGCATACCAATTGTTTTAACCTCATAGACTCCTGACCCATGAACGATAGATGTTCCCATAAAAACCTCATCTCCTTGTGATTTTTCAATTGGCAAGGATTCCCCCGTAAGTGCCGATTCCTCCGCTCGAAGTGCATGTGATTCTTTCAATACTCCGTCAGCAGGGATTTTGTCTCCTTCCGATAAAAAAACTATATCTCCGGGTAACAACTCTTTCGTTGGGAGTGCCATTTCTTTTCCGTCTCGCAACACACGAATTGAACTACTTACCATTTTTTGTAACGCTTGAATCGTTTGTTCAGTTCGAAACTCTTGCACAAATCCAATAAGAGCATTCAAAAGAACAATACCAGCAATAACATAACTATCAGTTGGGTGATCTTCCAACACAAATGAAAGTACTGCCGCACCAATCAAAATAAGAACTAAAATATCAGTAAACTGATGAAAAAATATTTTCCACCAAGGATTCATATTGCGAACAGAAAGGCTATTCCAACCAAATTTAGAACGCAATGCTGCAATATCACGAGATCGGAGACCAGTATGTTTCATGTGTGTGTATGTATATGTGTAAAAAAAAGATCAACTCATTTTTCTTTATTCAAGAGATGGAAACAAATATTGAGAAGGTTTAAGAGAGTCTTCATTGCCTAATATGATTTTTAATTTTTGAGCAGCATCAGGAAAAAGCACAACCGACATCTCTGATAAGAATTCTATGTATTGATATAATTCAGCAAAAACCAGAAATGCCGATTCTGGGTTTTCTTTTGCAAGTTTCCAAACCTCTGTTTGATTCAACCGTTCATTCGTAAAATCAACAACCTGAAAAAAATGGTCATAAACACCTTTGAGTTTGTAATGTTCAATAAGTCGATGATATTCTTTTCGAACCGAGAGAGTATAATCGGTATCAACGCGCGGCTTTTTTCCGTCTAAAAACTTATGAATAAGCGTCAACACTCGATGTGTTACGTTTCCGAATCCACTCACCAATTTTTTTTGATAAAAATCTTCAAAATGAGAAATCGAAAAATCTCCATCGTTTCCAAACTCAAAACTCGATAATAAACCTGATCTCAAAGCATCATTTCCATATTTTTCAGATAACTGCAAAGGCGAAACAACATTGCCTAAACTTTTTGACATCTTCACTCCATCAACGGTAAAAAAACCATGAGCTAACATTTTCTCAGGGCATTTTAAACGAGCACTCATAAGCATTGCTGGCCAGATAATACAATGAAATTTTGTGATATCTTTTCCGAGTACATGATGAGCAGAATTCCAAAATGATTCTTTTTTTGTGTCACGGACAACCGTTAAATAATTCAGTAATGCATCAAACCATACATAGACTTTTTGTGACGAATCCCAAGGCAGAGAAATACCAAATTCGGCTTTTTCTCTTGATATAGATATATCATCAAGTCCTGACTCTATAAATCTCAAGACTTCATTCTTCCTCTTCTCTGGATATAATAATTCAGTATTATTGGCATATAAATCCAATAAATCGTCTTGGTAAGAAGACAACTTAAAAAAATAGTTTTCTTCTTCTATTTCTTGTGGAGGTCGTTTATGAGCCGGACAATGTTTATTTTCATCTAAATCTGATTCTTTTAAGAATGTTTCGCACCCCGTACAATACAATCCCTTATATATTCCTTTATAAATATCACCACGATCATACATCTGCTGGAGAATAGATTGTACGGTCTGAACATGACGATCTTCTGTAGTACGAATAAAATCATCAAATGAAACACCACACTGCTCCCACGTTGTTCTCCAGACATGAGCCATTTCATCTAAATAGAGAAAAACATCTTTCCCTGATGATTGAGCGGCATCAATCGTTTTTTGAGAGTTTTCATCGGTCCCAGTGACAAAGAAAACGTTCTTGTTTCCAATTTTCTCTCGCCAATATCGCGCTAAAGTATCGGTTGCAAGCGTGCAATAAGCATGTCCGATATGTGGCACGTCATTCACATAATAAATAGGCGTCGTGAAATACTTTTTCATACATCCATACTACGAGAAATAAAACAAGAATCAAGAATCGAATGTATAAAAAAAAGGAGAAAATCTCCTTTTTTTTATATGCTCTCTGCGATAAGCCGAGTTCTGTTTTAAATGTCATTTATCTTACATCTTCTCTATGCGAGAAGTCATCAGCAGGAGTTTCTTTCGATCACAGATGAAAAGACACATCTCCTAAAAGAAACGCCACCTGCCTCTCCACTCAAGGGGTTTAGCACTGATATACCTTGCGATATACCAGAAAAACAGCATGACCTGTTTTTTATTTCACCGACCTCCCGATAAATCGGGATCGTTTGATTTCTGTGCCACTATCCGTCGTCGTCGATGATTCCAACATTCTATTTTGCTCCGCAAAATTCTCTTTTTTTTCATCATCTCCTCCTCTCATGAAAATTGTTCGTTCGAAGACTCTTCCTTCTTCTCTCATCATTTTTCATGGACAAAATCGCAATTCCAATCATTCCAATATTCTACATCACCACATTCTCATGTGTCATAGATATATCAATAGAATACTCGAATCATCAACGACGCACCAGCCGTGAGCGGTCTTGATATCTTTTGTGTGGCTCGGACTTTCCTCCCAAAATTCATTAGGCGACATAACAAAGAGCTCAAAAATACTAATTGGTTTCTATAAAAAATCAAGCCATGTTTATTTAATAAATAATATTATTGCTATTTATGCAAATTTATGTTAAAATATTCTAATGACTTAAATTTTTAGTCAGAAAAACTCTTTCAATTCTTATCTTTTTATATCTCATGAATAGTCTTTCCAAAAAACTTCTTTTGCTCACCTTAATAGGGTATATGAGTATAACGCCTTACGCCAATGCGTGGAGCATTACCCATGACGAGGTTGATTTTATAACTGATCATGGCGGAAATATCGAAGGTGAAGTGGCTGATATATTAGTCGTAAATTCTTTTTCATTTGAAGACGATTCAACTCCTCCAACAGAAAACAACACTCAACCTCAAGAAGATACACCTCTTGGAGGAAATAGTGGAAACGGAGTCAGAGATTCAGTTGCCGAAAATGACAACAGCAAATACAACGCTGCAAATTGGGTACTCGAACAAAAATACGAAGAACTAAGTACACAAAAAGAAAATCTCATTGTTCAAAATACAGAAGAAGAATATGACCAATATTTTGCTTCTGCCCCAAAAACAGAAAATCCGACCAATACCCCAGAAACACAAATTCCAGACGAGCAAACAAATACACCTGAAAAAAACGAAAAAGGAAACAATGAAATCGTCAGTGACAATACGAATATTGAAACGAACGAAGAGACAATCACCAATACCGATTATAATACTGGGAATATACAAACCAATGACGATGATCTCGCAACACGATCAAATATACAAGACTTTCAAGAAGAGAATGATCAAACACAAGACAATACATTACAACCAGTCCCAGAAACACAAACAGAAGAAATAATGATTCCATCATCAGAAAATACAGATGAAATTCAAGTTATATTCCTTGATGACACTATATTACAACACTTCCTTGCAGGACTCGACCACGTAACACTCAAAAACGGAGACATTAAAAAACTAACATCAATTCTTCTCGTATTACAAATTATGACACTCTTTGTTCTTCTCTATCTCTTCTTTGATGAAGATGATAAGCCAGAAGAAGAAAAAGGAATCCAAAAACCAAAAAAATAATTTTATTTTCTATTCTTTCTAATCCCCTTTTATACCATGAAATACATTTCTTCATTTATCTTCACTCTGTGTGCTATCACACTATTAGTTCCACAGAACGACACATTTGCTCAATATGAGACAACTCAAACAGTCAGTCTCTCAAATATCGAATCAGTCGCTCCATCTTCTTCCAATGTTTATATCGTTCAAGAAAAAAATTTAGGAATGAAAGTTATGATCGATGCAGGACTCCTCTCTCATATCGCAAAATATATTGAGACATCAAAAGAAAGCACATTCTTAAACACAACCAGTGTGCTTTACCTTGCAGGACTTCAAATTGTGAATGTAATTCTTATATTCATGCTTTTCCTTCGAAGAAACACAAAAAAGAAATCACTTTCTTAAAAAGAAACAAACAAAAATAATATTTCAATAATAGAATGAATACAATAAAAACTATCATCATTACACTCTGCATCATCACAACAGGGATTATACCTCAAATTGTAAAAGCAAATCATGAAATAAAATATCAAGGACGTATTCAAGACACTCTTGGGAACTATGGTGAAGGAACCTTTGATATTCGATTCAGTCTTTGGAGAAATGCAAATACCCAAGCAGGAGATATTGCCAGTGGTATAATAAATACATTAGCTCCTGATTACTTGGCATGGAATGAAACACATACCGTTACTATTGCCGAAAAAGATCGAGGAATGTTTGTTTCTTATCTGGGAAGTATAAACCCAATTGATATAAATATATTCTCAGATGAACCAAATATATTTCTTCATATCGATATTAAATCAAACGAAAACCCAGAAAGCAGTTACGAACAAATAGACATCTCCTCAAAACCAACTCAGAATAGACGTGAACTTAATAAAAGCCCCTATGCACTTAATGCTGGGAAAGTTGGTAACAGAGAAGTCGGAATGGGAGCGAATAACATTCCCTACACAGACGGAACTGGGAAACTTCCCGACACTATAATTCCAAACGGAGTAAGCGATAATATATTTACACTTGATAGAGACGGTAATGCAAATCCAACAGATACACTCAGCCTTCAGTTTGGAAATACTATTGGAAAGCTTATTTCTTGGAACGGACTCCTAAATCAATTTGAATTTAATGATTCCGTATCTATCACAGGCGACTTAGTGGTTTCTGGAACTATAAATAGCGTGAGTGTTGGTGAAAAATCAAAAAAAGAAATACTCAGTCCTCATTATCCAAATACCGTATTTCTTGCTGATGGAAGTGATAATAAAGGTTCTATGTATGAAGACAGTGAAGATAATGCAGGTATAAACTACCAAACTATTCAATGGAGTACACAACAAGTAACGATACAAGACTACGATATGCAAATTCACTATAATCTTCCAGAAGATTTCATTCGGTTTGAAAGTAATAACCAAATAGAGGTACTCTACAAAACAGAAGGACTTCTTACCGATTCAAAGCTCGACATTGTTCTTGAGAAAAGTGATGAGATTGGAACTGATCAAATAAACGGGAATGGACTCAACCTTTCTCATAATGGATGGATCACTCAAATCTTTACCCTTGAACCATCAACCACATGGGATAACGATGATACGCTCGTCTTTAAAGTAAAAATGAATGCCACTCAAAACAATATTGCCCACATCAGTAATATATCAATTCGATACATTGGACAATAAAGAAAACCCCGATATATATGGGGTTTTCTAAACAAAACGGCTATTTCTTAAAAAATACATAAAACACAAAATAAGAAACAAGGCAAGTCATAATAATTGAAAAAAAGCAAATTTTAGAGTACAATACTCGGATTTGCTTATTTTTTAAACCAAAACACAAATGAAACAAATCACCTATCGTTTTCGTAACATTGTATTGATATGTATTATATCGGTACTCGCAGTATCTACTGCAAATGCACGTCTTATCTTCACAACAGAAGATGACGGGACTGCTTCTGAATCATACCGAATTGATCGGGAAGGAGCGTCTACTACTTTTATTGATTTGGCTTTCGGGTCGGATCTTACAAATCGTTTGCGATACGACGTATCGACAGACACATTCATCTTGAGTGATTCATTGAATTTAAGTGCTCAAGAACTTCAAAACTTTATTGTGGAGAAACTCGCTGCTGATCCAACGGCTTGTAACGCTGGAGCAGAAGGGCGGATGTACTACAATACTGTTGATTCTGATCTCCTTTACTGTAATGGAACAACGTGGGTAACGCTTCAAGTAGGAGGTGTTGGATCCATTACCAGTAGTGATATTGCTGACGGAACTATTACCGCAGATGACCTTGGAACCGACTCTGTAGACTCTGATGAAATTGCTACAGGTGCTGTTGGAACTGATGAAATTGCTGATGGGTCTGTTACTGGAACTGATATTGGTTCTGCCACTATTACACAAACCAATTTAGCAAACGATTCTGTTGGATCTGCTCAAATCATTGATGGTTCTGTTACTGCTGATGATTTAGGAACCGATTCTGTAGACTCTGATGAAATTGCTGCTGATGCAGTAACGGCTTCTGAAATCGCTACAGGTGCTGTTGGAACTGATGAAATTGCTGATGGGTCTATTACACTCGCTGATATATCAGCACGAACAGGAACATTTACACTTTCTCCAGAGTTTCAAAACTTTACTATTGTAGCTGACGGATCAGCAAATTCTGGAACACTTGAATAAGACCATGATGGAGCAACAAACCGAAACTACTACAAATGGTCAACTCGACGAAATACAATGCAAGACTATGATATCATTCTTCAATGGGCTATTCCTGAAAACTTTCAAGGATGGCAAGCAACACCTATCACAATCGACTACCGAACCGATACGGCAAACTTGGCTGACAATGCAATTGAAATTGTAGATATTATCGGAACTGATGGTTCACCAGTAACTAGTATCGATAGTGGAGACACTCCTGCCGCAAGTACAACATGGGTGAACGATAATGCGATTACCTTTACAGGAGGAACTTTTACACCAGGACAATACATGACAATCCGAATCCGAATGTTTTCAGAAGATCAAAACGCGAGTTATGTGGGAGAAATCAAGTTCAATACCAACGTTAAATAATCCCCTTCTTTAAAAAGAAGAGAACTCGATAGGTTCGATTCATTCACAAAAAAATACCACAGATATTCTGTGGTATTTTTTTGAAAACATCTTTTATTCTTCAGTATTCAGTGTTTTTTGTAACTCACGAGCTTTATTAGCTATACTTCCAGCGAGTTCCTTAATTTCTAATGCCATATTCATAAGATTGGGTCCTCCTGACATATGAATTTTATCCGCAAATGACCAAGCATTTTTTGCGGCGGTAATAACATCTTCTAATTGCACGTTTTCAGCTGCTACATACGCACCGACTAAATTATTTACCGCTGAAGTAGTATTATGAGCCGCAATGACAATTTCGTTATCGGGCAATAAACCTTGAGATACTTTGGAAAAATACTGTGCCGATTGAACATGAAGCCCTGCTTGAAACATGTTTTTTTGTTGAAGTGTCTCTAAAGCCGATACTAAATGATTTTCAGTAAGTGTCAGTAATGTTTGAGCATCAAGGCCTTGACCGACTTTTAATGTTTTATAGAGCAGAGTAGCTGCCCCACCTCTGGTAAGTGTTTCGGCAGGATACACTTTTTGAAACCCATCCATTTCAATGATATTAAACTCTGTCGCAAACCGAACATGAGGTGCAAACCATGCATCTTGCGGAGCATCAACTGGTTGCACATTCAGTTCATAATCACTTGGGTTAACATCAAAAGCCCCTAATAGCATTTTTAAAAACTCAGCTCGATTTACTTGTCGATCAGGCACAAACAGACCATCTTCATTTCCAGAAACAATACCTCTCGCTTGAGCAAACCGAACATAAGGCGCAAACCATGCATCTTCTGGTACATCAGAAAGTAATTCCCCTTCATCTAAAAGAGGTGTTTCTGCTGCTACCAATATCATTTTTAAGGCTTCCGCTCTATTGATCGGTTGTGAAGGACGAAAGGTTCCATCGCTATATCCATTAACGAATTTCTTTGTCGTAAGATACTCAAGTGCAGGATAAAGGCTATTTTCAAGAGAAATATCGCTATACGCAAACACAAGTGATGGAGTAAACCCAACACTCAATAGAAACAATACGGGAGCAAAAATTATTTTTTTCATCAACCGGTATAATAAACGAACACAAAAAACGATGCAAATTCTAAATTTGAATAATTTTTGTATTCAGTTTGACCATTTTTAAGAAAAGCGATACTATGCCACACGAAATGAATTTTAAAGTGAGAAAAATAAAACAAAAAAAGGAAAAAAAAGTTCCTTTCTGGATTGAGAAACATATTCTTTGTGGTGGATCAAAAATCTGGTTTTTTGTTCTTGGTGTTGGACTTTTAGGGTCATTTGTTTGGGCAATGGGCACTATTAACCATGTTTTAAATGGAAACGCATTTCAACCAATTACGAATCTCTCAACCGACACAAATAAACATATAAATATTGTGTTTTTGGGTGTAGCTGGTGAGGGAAATGAAGGAGGAAATCTCACGGATTCAATTATGATTGCTTCCTTAAATCCGAAGAACCCATCTGCTTCTTTTTTAAGCCTCCCTCGAGACTTATTTGTAGAATCAGATATGGGTGCACGAAGAATCAATGAGGTCTATGCATCTGCAAAATATAAATACAAAGATCCTCAAAAGGGACTTAGTATTGTAAAAGAAGCTATTTCTAATTTTACCAATATTGATATTCACTACGGTGTAGTGATTGATTTTCATATGTTTGAGAGCCTCATTGATACTCTTGGCGGGATAGATATTTTTATCCCAGAAGACATTGAAGATCCTTTTTATCCTGATAATAATTATGGATATACAACTTTTGTCATTCGAAAAGGACTCCAAACTATTGATGGACGTACAGCGTTGCGATACGCACGAAGCCGAAAAACATCATCTGATTATGATAGAGCTCGACGACAACAAGACATTCTACTCGCTATCCGAAAAAAAGCAGAAGACATAAGCCTTTTTACTGATATGGGCAAATTGAAACGGTTTTATGATTCAATCACTCAAAATATCATCACTGATATTAGCACAACGCAAATGATATCACTGGCTAAAATGGCACTTAATATTGACTACAATAATTCTGTTGTGGCGGTCCTTAATGATGATCAACTAAAACCAGGAGGATATCTTTATACGCCAGCAAAAGAATTTTACGGAGGCCGATATGTGTTACTTCCTGAAGACTTACGAGAAACACAACTCTTTATGGATCTTGTACTCATTCATCCAGAAGTACTACTTGAGAACGCACAAATAGAGGTTTTAAACGGATCACGACTTCCAGGAAAAGCACGAGAATCTGCAAATAGACTGAAGAAACTTGGGTTCCATGTCATTGACGTTGGAAATTTCGATTCAGAAATGCCTATTTTCACCAGTTTTTTACATGTTTATAGCCCAGAAAAAACACCAGAAACCATTAAAATCCTGAAAAAAATATTCAATACTGATAAAATAATGACCATATCTCCTGAACATAAAACAGCCAGTGACATTACAGACATTCAGGTAATTATTGGGACAACAGAATAATACTACTCGATTCCACAGACAGCGTATAAAGCATTAATATCAAATACTGAAACTGTTTGAGTATCAAGTGGTTGTTCTTCCATATAAGCATGCATAATAGACGTAGGATCTGAAACATGATCAACGCCAAGTGCATGACCAAACTCATGAGCGAGTAAAAATTTTAACCGTTGTTCATTTTCAAACTCATAAATCTCTATTCGATCAGGAAACCATGTGCCCTGACTAAACTCACGTCCATCAGAATACAACGCATTAAATTCTTCAACAGCCCTATTATATTCTGTTTGAAGTACATTCGCTTCTTGAGCAATACTGTTAACGATTTCTTGTTGTTGTGCAATATCTAATTGCTCATTCAATAATAATTGCTGTCGTTGCTGTATACTCTTTTGATCACGTTCCAGTTCAGCACGAATATTCGGATCGAAAGATGGATTCTTATTCCAATCTTGAATTCGTTGATTGATTTGTGAAAGATCAATTTCATAGACTGATTTTTTTTGTTCGTATTCTTGAATAAGGGATTCGTATTTCACTTTTTCTTGTTCATAACGCAACTGAAATTCATCAAATATCGATTTCATATCATTCAGTTTTTGTGATGATTTATTGACAGTATTGGTTCGAATCTGACGATCGTCAAATATAAAATCAATAGTATAAGAAGCCTCTGGATTATACGTAAAAAGATTTTTCTGAGTTGGGGTTTCCCAAAAAGTTTCCACATCAAGAAGTATCTGTAATACCTCTTCACGAGAAATTCCAAAACGTTCATCAAGTATACCAAGTCGATATTCAAATGAAATCTCACATGGATTTATTGGACGCAACCATACATACCCTCCTATACAAAGACCAAGAACAAACAAGAAAGAAAAAAAACGATTCATGTTTTTTATTATAAAAGAAAAAATACAAAAAAAACACATTGACACAATATTTAAATATTTTATAAATAATTTATGGAAAAATATCACTCATCTGAGTTTGAAAATGAAAATGATCAGGCCCTTATAAAAATTGCACATCAATTGAAACTCTCAAAAAAAGAAGCTTTTCAAGCTTATTATTATGCACTTTCTGAATACAATAATCGCATTAATGATGTTCTTGACAATACAGATAACATCGATGAAATTCTTACATTTTCTTCTCTCTTGCGCCAATACATAAATAAAAAAAACTATCCCATCAATAGAATTTCTGAAATTATTGATCAATCGTTGATGCCAGAAGATATTGAAAGAAAATTTGAAATAATCACTATCTATCTTTCTCTTTCAAAAGAAGACTTAGATTTCTTACAACACGAAAACAACACTTCATTTTTATTGTTTATAGAAAGCCAAAACGAACCACTCTACACTGGAAACCGATCAGAGTTTCGGAACAATAAATTTTTCTTACACACTCTCTATAATCAGATTATAACAAATATTTATGAAGAGTTTGATTTATTCCTCGAATCAGAAGGACTTCACAATACACTATCACTGAGAAGCCAAGAAATAATATTTAAAGATTTTCTGGAAGGTTTAAAAGCAAACCCTTTCTCTATGAAAATTAAGAAAAACATTGACTTTTAATATAAAAAATGAAAAATAAAAATTCATGAAAAGATGATACAAATCATACTTATTCATGGTTCTTTTACACAACTTGTTCAACAAAAAAAGGAGATGTCTTAAATGACAAAATACCTTCAAAAGGCATGGAGCTTATCCATGGAATTTTCATTATTTCTGATATCAGGAATAATTGCTTCTCTCATATGGATTAATGTCGATAGTGAATCCTATAATAATATGGTTCACACACTTCATTTCGCCATAAATGATATTTTTATGGTTTTCTTTTTTGGGATTGCCACAAAAGAGATTGTTGAAGCCACAAAACCAGGTGGATCATTAGCGAATATAAAAAACGCACTGAATCCGCTTATTGCCACAATGGGCGGAATACTTGTACCAATTGGGGTCTATATCATAACAGTCTTTGTTATGGGAAAACAAGAATCCCTTCTTATTGGTTTTGGTATTCCAACAGCAACTGATATTGCTATTGCATGGATGATTGCATCCCTTATATTTGGGAAAAAACACCCTGCTATTCAATATTTACTCTTACTCGCCATTGTTGATGACGCACTCGGACTGGGTATAATTGCCATATTCTATCCCGATCCAAATCATCCAGTGGAACTGCAAAACCTACTATTTCTTGTCTTGGGCGTTTTTCTTTCATTCGGTTTTAAAAAAGCACGAATTGAAAACTTTTGGTGGTATATCATATTTGGAGGAGGCTTAAGCTGGATAGGGCTCTACACAGCTCACTTACATCCAGCACTGGCACTCGTTCCGATTATTCCATTTATTCCATCTGCCACAAAAGATGAAGGTCTTTTTGCGGAAGAAGAAAGAAGAGAAGTCAGTGGCCATATGAAAAAAAACATTGATCCTCTCAATCAATTCGAACACTTCTTTAAAACGCCTATTGAAGTCGGACTTTTTGTTTTCGCACTTGTGAATGCCGGAGTACTTCTGTCTTCTATTGGAGATTCTACATACCCCGTAATGTTCGGACTTATGATTGGTAAATTTATGGGAGTCTTTGGATTTGCTTTTACCGCTCATTTACTAGGTATAAAACTTCCAAAAGGCATAAGAATGAAAGAACTTTTTGTACTCGCTAATATTACAGGTATTGGACTCACCGTTGCTTTATTTGTCAGTGGGGCAGCCTTTATCAATAGTGATATTCAAGCATCTGCAAAAATGGGAGTTCTTATTGGATCTTCTATTATGATCATTCTTTCTTTTTTGAGTGCAAAAACACTGAAGATTAAAAAAACAACGTGAACAAGTTATTCCCTACAAAGACTTTCTTTTCGAAGAAAGTCTTTTTTCTTGATATTTGAGCCATGCAAGAGCTTCTCCTTGCGTAGTAACATCCCCCACGAGCTGTGCTTCTTTGAGTTTTTGTTTGAGTACCCCAATATGCTCTCCTGAGGAAAGACCTAATATTTTTTGAATTTGATGTCCATCAAAAAAAGGCTCGTGATGAGAAGGGAGTATACGAGCTGAATGCGCATAATGGTAATTTTCTTCAATAGATTCTAACTTTTCAAGTATTTTTTTATGTCCTGTGTAATCATTATCTGTGGGACGAGAACCCTGAATATCAGCACGCACGAGCGTGAGGAGATCTAAGAAATACGGATGATCAAAATATTCAAGTTTTCGCACAAGTTTCCAGTCTTGAAAAGTATTAAATATATGATGATTATGAATAAGCCAACCTATTTTATTGATTTGCCTTCTCGAAAAAGAAAACTGGTGACACCAATTTTCTGCACGCTGACGACTGGCATCTTGATGATGAGGGTAACGCAATCGCCCATCCGAAAAAACAACAGTATCCATTTTTCCTATATCATGAAAAAGCGCTGCCCAATACAGCTCTAAACAAGAATCTGGCGGAATATGAGAAAGCACCAGTACAGAATGAGCCCAAACATTGCCTTCACTATGATGATCTTCCGGTTGAGTAACCCACTGCAACTTTTCAATATCAGGAATAAGACGAGACAGAATACCAAAATCCAGAAGCTCAGCAAACGCGTCTTTACTCGAATAGTGAACAATTATTTTATTCAACTCATCACGAATACGTTCAACACTGATATGGTTTACAAGTGAAGAATGACGTTTCAGTGCATTTCTTGTTTCGGTATCGTAGTCGTATCCAAGTCTATGCCGAAACCGAATAGCCCGCAACAACCGAAGACAGTCTTCTTCTATACGTTCATCGGGGTTTCCCACAAACCGAATAATACCACGAGCTAAATCTGATTTTCCGCCTACAAAATCCAAAATCGATTCTTTTATGGGATCGTAGTAGAGTGCATTAATAGTAAAATCACGACGAAGTGCATCTTCTTTTGCGGTAGAAAACGTAACAAAATCAGGACGACGCCCATCGGAGTATCCGCTATCGGAACGGAATGTTGCCACTTCAAAATGGTGGTTATTTTCTTCAATAAGAATCACTCCAAATCGTTTTCCAATAGCATATGTTTTCTGAAAAAGAGATTCTATTTGTTCTGGAGTGGCATTGGTGGCAATATCAAAATCTTGAGGCTCTTTTTTTAGGAGTAAATCACGCACACAACCCCCTACAAAATAAGCCTCAAACCCATTATTTTGCAATATCCGAACAATGTGAGCAGCAGTCAGTTGCATGAACATTCATATGATACGAAAAAGAAGAGAAAAAAGAAAGGAATGAAAATCAAAAAAACACCCCGAAGGAGTGTTTGTTCTGTATATGGGTGGAGCCACCTATCGGAGTCGAACCGATGACCTACGGGTTACAAATCCGTTGCTCTAGCCAGCTGAGCTAAGGTGGCGATTGTTTTTTCAGTGCGGTAAGTGTATTACGGTAAACAGCTTTGCCATTGTAAAAAAAAAATTTTTTGTGGCAAGTTTTTTTTATAAAAAATAGCCGTGAATTCAATTGTCATTCCTATCAATATAGAGTACCATTCTCAGTGACTATGGCCATAGAAGAAAACAAACCCTTTCAACCTAAAAAAACCAATAATTCATTTGTGTCACCGCAAACACAAAGTGATATTGATTCGTTTGAAAACACGCTCCGTCCAAAAGATTTTGAAAACTATATCGGACAAACGGATATCAAACAAAACTTAAAAATATTTTGTGAAGCATCTCGTAAACGAGGAGAAAGTCTCGACCACATTCTCCTCTATGGTCCTCCTGGACTTGGAAAAACAACACTCTCTCTGATTATTGCTCATCACATGCAATCAAATCTTCGCATAACATCGGGCCCAGCACTCGACAAACCCGGAGATTTAGCCGCTATTCTTACCAGTCTCAAACCAAACGATTTCCTTTTTATCGACGAAATACATCGACTTAAAACCACCGTTGAAGAAATCCTGTATAGCGCTATGGAAGATTTTGTACTCGATATTGTCGTCGGAAAAGGGCCAAGTGCGAGAACCATGAGACTCAATGTCCCAAAATTCACGCTTATTGGAGCGACCACAAAGGCATCAAGCTTGGCAGGACCTCTTCGTGACCGGTTTGGACACGTAGAACGACTTCGATACTACTCACCTGAGGAAATACAACACATTATCACTCGATCAGCTCATATTCTTGATATTGTTATTGAAGATGAAGCCGCTGAAATACTCTCCCACTCAGCACGAAAAACGCCTCGAATTGCAAACCGACTCTTACGACGAATGCGAGATTTTGCGGAAATATTGCACCAAGGACGCATCACAAAAGCAGTGATTCTTGATGGGCTCCAAAACTTATCTATTGATCACAAAGGGCTTGATCATTCCGACCAAATGTATCTCCAAAACTTATGCGAAAAATTTAGAGGTGGCCCTGTAGGATTAAGTACTATAGGGGCTGCTATGGGCGAAGAAGAAAACACGATTGAAGACATGATCGAACCATTTCTTATTCAAGAAGGGTTCTTGCAAAAAACTCCACGCGGAAGAATGGCAACTGATGCAGCGTTTCAACATATTGGTATCAAACCACCCCCAAACTTGTTTTCATAAACAAAACTTTTTATTTTATTTTTTAGACGCACATGCTTGATATAAAAGATATTCGTTCTCAAACCCAAGACTACAAAACAAGCCTCGCTCGAAAAGGGGTATCACCTCTTCTTCTTGATGAGTTATTAGAACTCGATCAAAACCGTATTGCACTCCAACAAGAAATCGAATCACTCAAAGCACAACAAAACGAGGCTTCTAAAAAAATACCAACTCTTTCTGGAAACGAAAAAGTGAACGTACTTGCTCATATGAAGACATTATCTGAAACTCGAAAAGAAAAAGAGTCTGCGTTTCGGTTTGCC
Organism: Patescibacteria group bacterium; assembly: GCA_965660445.1. Lineage (GTDB taxonomy): Bacteria > Patescibacteriota > Gracilibacteria > UBA4473 > UBA4473 > CBFIAK01. The sequence goes on along the minus strand of CBFIAK010000002.1, from coordinate 19,923 downwards.
GAAGAACAATACCAAAACATTTTATTTTCTCTACCAAATCCACCACACAAAGACGCTCCTGATGGAAAAAGTGACGAAGAAAACCAAGTTATACGAAAAGAAGGAACCATCCCTCAGTTTGATTTCCCTGTGAAAGACCATGCTGACTTAGCAGAAATACTTGATATTCTCGATACGGAACGAAGTGCAAAAACTTCAGGTGCTCGGTTTTACTACCTCAAAAATGAACTCGCAATCCTCCAAAGAGCGTTGATTTTTTGGGCGTTCATGGAAGTTCAAAAAAAAGGGTTTACCGCGATTATTCCTCCGTTCATGACTCGTGAACGAGCCTTGTTTGGTACCGGATATTTAGATAAAGACGAAAACTATTGTATAAACCCTGGTGAAGACGACTTGTATCTCATCGGAACAAGTGAAGTTCCAATGGTGAGTTATCACGACGGGGAAATACTCAACGAAGAAGATATGCCGGCTCGATATGTATCTTATTCTCCTTGTTTTCGACGAGAAGCCGGAACGTACGGAAAAGATACTCGTGGTATATTTCGAGTACATCAGTTTGAAAAAGTAGAAATGGTTGTTTTTGCTCTTCCTGAAAATGCAGAAACAATTCATGAAGAACTCCGAAACATTGAAGAACACATACTCTCATCACTAGAAATCCCCTATCGGGTCGTGAATGTGTGTTGTGGAGACTTAGGAAACTCAGCGGCTAAAAAATACGATTTAGAAGCATGGCTTCCCGGACAAAACCAATACCGAGAAATGACATCGACTTCTATTTGTACTGATTTTCAAACTCGGCGACTCAATATTCGTATTCGACGAAAAAATGGTGATATTGTTCCCGCTTATACGCTGAATGGAACTGTCGTTTCTGGACGTCCGCTTATTGCAATACTTGAAAACCTACAAGAAAAAGATGGAAGTGTTCGTATTCCAAAAGTACTCCAATCACTCTGTGGATTTGATGTCATATATCCGAAAAAATAAATATCTCTTTCCTCTCACATGCTTCACACTTTATCAGCATTTCCCCTCTTTTTCATTACTTGTCTCGGACTCGTACTTGGAAGTTTTTCATCACTGCTTATTCACAGACTCCATAACGATGAAATAGGTATTATCAATGGACGATCGAAATGCACAAAATGCAAACACCGCCTTGGCGTTCTCAATCTTATTCCTGTGCTCTCATGGGTAATACAAAAAGGAAAATGTAGTTTTTGTAAAACAAAAATATCAGCCATATACCCACTATTGGAAATAAGTTTTGGGCTTTTGTTTTTTTTGTTTGCACAAAAAATGTATCCAAGCGTAGAGCTTATTCCTGTGTTATGGGTGGTTTTTTTCGCATTGGTTTTTTTCTATTACGATCTTTGGTACTTTGAAGTGGACCAGAGACTCACGATTCCTGCGATAGCTGGTGTTCTACTTTGGGCATTTTTTCGAGAAGAAGGTGTTCAGACTTTTCTTATTGGTGGAGCCATTGGGTTTTCCTTTTACGCGTTGCAATACTGGATTTCAAAAGGAAAATGGGTAGGCGACGGAGACCAACAATTAGCTCTTTTTATAGGTCTTGTGTTGGGATGGAAGCTGACACTTGGGGCATTATTTTTGTCTTACATATTGGGAAGTTTTATTGCCCTACCATTACTCATTTTTAAAAAAGCAAATGGAGAAACTCCATTACCCATGGGCGCATTCCTTATGCCGGCACTGCTGGTTTTCCTCTATACCGATACATGGTTATGGAATTGGTATATACAACTGCTTGGTTTCTTTGGATAACATATGATACGATATTTACTGGCTCTGGGTATGGTTTTTATTCTTAGCGGAATCCTCTTTCTTATGACCATTACGCGCATTGACCCATTTGGTCCACAAAAAAACCTAGGAATCTTACTCTTTTTTATATCGTTATTCCTCATGATGGCTTCTCTTTGGACACTTATTCTTTTTTTTGGAAAAGAATTATTTGCCAGAAGAACGCTCGGTATAAAATCACTCTATACAGCACTGAGACGAGGTGTTTTTATTGGTGTTTTTATAACCGCTTTAATACTCTTTGCGTTTTTAAACATGCTTGATATATACGCTGCATTTTTAACCGCTTTATTTTTATCACTGGTTGAGTACAGTATAAGCATGTATCAACTTCCAAAAATAGAAACAAAACCTGATAACGAATCTTAAATTTCCACTCATATGAACAAAAAAACAAAAATCGTTGCGACCATTGGACCCGTTACCGAAAGCTATGAAAACTTAAAACGACTTGGCGAGTGCGGAGTAAATATTTTCCGCCTCAATTTTTCTCACGGCACACATGAGTCTCACAGACAAGTTATTGATCGCATTAAGCAACTCAATCAAGAAACAGGACTTCATTATGGTATTATGATTGATACCAAAGGCCCAGAAATTCGAACTGGTGATGTTCCACACCCATTCACTATTCATGAAAACGATACGATAACACTGACCACTGATACGGACAAACCGTTCTCTCAATCAATCCTCACGATCAACTACAAAGAGTTTCCTCAAGATGTGCAATCTGGAGACACGATTCTTATTGATAATGGAGTTATTACCCTTACGGTAGATTCAATACAGAACACCGATGTACTGTGTCGGGTTCTTGATGGAGGAGAAATAAAAAGCAAACGACATGTAAATCTCCCCGGAAAAGATATATCACTTCCCTCAATTACAGAAAAAGATTGGTCTGATATTGAGTTTGCGGTTGAAAACGATGCTGATTTTATTGCGTTATCGTTTATTCGGTCAGCTGAAGACATTTTGACGATTCGAAAATTTTTAGAAGAAAAAAAATCAACTATTCAACTCATTACAAAAGTAGAAACACTGAGAGCCACACAAAACATTGATGATTTATTTCAAGTATCAGACGGTATTATGGTTGCTCGTGGAGACTTAGGAGCAGAAATTCCGTTTGAAGATGTACCCATTATTCAATGGGAAATAGCCAAAAAAAGTGCGATCTACAAAAAACCAGTGATTGTCGCAACGCATATGCTTGAATCAATGATTCAAGAACCCATCCCTACTCGAGCAGAAGCAACCGATGTCTTCACCGCTACTTATCAACGAAATGATGCCGTTATGCTTTCAGGAGAAACAACAATAGGCGCTTATCCATTTAAGGCAGTAGAGGCTATGAGTCGTATTATTAAACGCACAGAAGAAGCGTATTTAGGAAAACGATCTATTCGAAAATTAGAAGTAGAAACAGAAAAAGAATCATTCTGCCAAAACGCATGGAATGTTATAGATACACTTGAGCACATAGAATTTATTATGGTCTTAACTCGAAGTGGATCAACTGCCCGAACTATGGCAAGCTTTCGCCCTCATGAACCATTATTTGTTTTTGCTGATACAGAAAAAATATGCCGAAATATGTCTTTATTTTGGGGAACGCAGTCGTTCCATATTCCGTTTTCATCTGACCCAGAAACAACCATTAAAACAGCTATTGCTCACCTCTTGCGCACATACCCTGAACGCCGAGGACAACGATTTGTAATGCTTTCTGATATTTTAATAAACGGTACTATGATCAAAGCTTTACAAATACGAACGCTCGAATAGAAGATCTACTCCGCAAACTTTTTAATCACATTGCGAACCGCTTCTGGATCTTTTTTAAGTGCGTAATGAAGCGTGGCTTCTAGAAACCCAATTTTGTCTCCTGTATCAAACCGTCGCCCTTGAAGCACTTTTCCTCTCACGTTTTTTCCAGCATGAATATGTGATATAAATGCATCTGTAAGACGAATTTCGCCATCGGTATGACTTGATTCTGCATCTCTTAATCGGTTTAAAATATCAGGAGTAACCACAAATTTTCCTACAACACCACAATCAGAAGGAGCATCTTTTGGGTTTTCTGGTTTTTCGACAATTCGCCGAATAATATTTTCTTGATCCATTTGCACCATTCCATATTTATGCATATCTTGCGACTTAATTCCACTTTCGAGTAAAACAACTGGATCACCTGTTTTTTCATACACATCAAAGAGTTGTTGTAACGCATTTGGACCTCCAGGGTTATCAACTAAATCATCCCCAAAAAGAACTGCTACTGTTTCATCTTCACCAATTAAGTCTTTGGCACACAAAATAGCATGTCCGTCTCCTAATGGTTTGGGTTGTCTCACATACACAAAATTAGCGAGTTGTGAGATACGACGAACCATTTCAAGCTGTTTAATTTTCCCAGCCTGTTCGAGTTTATATTCCAACTCAAAGTGAGTATCAAAATGATCTTCGAGTGATCGTTTATCTTTTCCAGTAATGAGAATAATATCACGAACACCACAATCAACAGCTTCTCGAACAACAAATTCAATAGCCGGCGTATCAAACACCGAGAGCATTTCTTTTGGTTGTGCTTTTGTAGCAGGTAAAAACCGAGTTCCAAACCCAGCAACAGGAAGAATAGCTTTTCGAATTTTCTTCATAGAAATAAATCGTTAGAATAGAATCTGTTTCAGTATACAAAACATTCTCAGGAAAAAAAGAGAACGAACGAAATTTCGCTTTACAAATAAGACCGAAACCGTTTTTTTATCTCATCTGGATACTGAAGTAAAGCGGCATACAAAAAGGCTTCCGCGTATCCAATAGGGTCCCCTGTATCAAACCGTTTTCCTTCAAGGACACATCCACGCAAAGATTCTCCTGCACGAATATAATCATAAAAAGCATCGGTGAGCCCTATTTCTCCGCCCAGTCCAGATTTTGTTTTGTATAAAAACTCAAACATTCTAGGCGTTAAAATATATTTTCCCACAACGGCTAAAGAAGACGGCGCTGTTTCAATCGATGGTTTTTCAACAATATCAGTGATAAGACCATTTTTTGATTGTTGTACGATACCGTATTTTGACACATCTTCTTTTGCAACATCTTGTAAAAGTACCACAGGGTTTCCATCTTTCATATACATATCAAGCATTTGTTCTACCGCGTTTTTTCCGCCCTCGTTCATCACAATATCGTCTCCAAAAAGAACAATTGCTGATTCGTCAGGAGCTAAGAATCGATGAGCACACAGTATAGCATGCCCTCCTCCAAGAGGTTCTGTTTGGCGAACATACATAATACGAGCTAAATTATGTAAATCTTCAATACGACGCAACAATTTTGTTTTGGATCTCGATTTGAGTTTTGTTTCAAGCTCGAAATGAACATCAAAATAGTCTTCGATTGATTTTTTGTTACTACTAGTCACTAAAATAATATCCTGAATACCAGCTTGCACTACTTCACGGATAATCCAATCGATAACGGGAGTATCAAACACCGGAAGCATTTCTTTCGGGATAGTTTTTGTAGCAGGAAGCATACGAGTCCCGAACCCTGCAACAGGAATAATGGCTTTTGTTAGTCGCTTAATCATGAGAAAAAAATAATTATGAACGAAAAAATTTTAAAACTCGATACACACCATACCAAAACCATCGCAAAGGCACTTCACGCCCCGCATGATAGGTTTTTCGAGTTCCCCCGAATTTCCATTTAAACTCTGAAATACCTGCATATGGGTGGTTTTGTTTATTTTCTGGTGCAATACCTAAAAAATCGTAATCCCGAAAGCCTTTGTCTTTCGCATACTGCATCATCTCCCATTGAAGCAAATAAGGCGCCATATATTTTCGAAAGTGTGGATCAGATGTTGAGGCTCCAAAATAATAAATTGCATGATGAGCATAAAAAGTAGAAATAGCGGTGGCTATACGCGTTCCATCTGGTGCAACCGCGAAAAATAGGACGGCAATATCAGGAAGAGACGACAAAAAATGACGATAATACGATTTTTCGTGTCCTGAAAAAGAGTCACGCTGTGTTGTGTCTTGATTCAGTTTCCAAAAATCATCGATATCTTGATCGGTTATATCTGAAGCTGATAAAGACTGTATCGTAACGCCATGTTTACGAGCCAGTTGTATATTATAGCGCCCTTTTCGTTTCATTTGCGAAAGAATTACATCTGATGATTGCGTGAGATCTATATGAAGTGTATCGGTGGGTTGATAGTTTTGTGTCGCTGCACAGGTTAAAAATGGATACGAAAAGGTTTGAGAGATGGGTACCAATGGATCAAGTCGCCAAAATATACCTCGACTTTTTTGTAACTCTTTCTTTACAAACTGCAATAAGGCACACGCTGCTTCACAATGATCCATATCAAATACAGGTCCACGAGGAGAATACCACCAAAAAAAATCACCAACTCCCACCTTCATTTGAACACAAAAAGTAGTCGACAGTATTTGTTTGGTTTTTGAATGACGAACACCGTATCCACGAACAAAGTCACGTCCGGGTATTTTTTTCTGAAAATTCGCCCACCATGAAGTTTGATGAATCGATCCAAGTTGAGACTGGGCGACAAAAAGATCCCATTCTTGAGAATGGGGTACATCAAACGAAAAAAATTCATAATCAGGCATACAAAAAAAACTATGGACGGTTTTGATTACGAGGAACAAGCACTATGCGTTGATTTCGTTGTCGCACTATTACCCACACACTCGCTCCCAAAAGCCCCAACACACTCAAGACTCCAAACGGAATATCCAGACGCCCTTGGTTTCCCGTTTTTGGTAATGGCGAATGAAACACTTGTGCCTGAAGATCTGAAAGATTCATATCATTGGGAATAGTGTTTCCTTCGTCCTCGATTCTTTCTTCATTTTCAGACTGAAATGTATCTATGGCAAAAGAACCATTATTTTGTTGGGTTTCAAGAATATTTTGTGGTACTTCTTGGTTTTGATCCAAAGCGAGTAATGAGTCTTGATAAGACTGCATCACATCACGAGGAATAAAGATACGACAATACGTTGGAATTTGGTTTATTTGGTCTTGTGTCAGTGGTTGAGTATTGACATCAGGATTCAAATAATTTGGACGTTGCCAGTTCGGTGCCCCTGGAAGAGTATCAAGACGAGGTGGTGGAGCATCACACTGCACATATGAAGCATAGATAGGTAATGGAGGAGCACTTCGCGCAGGAGATTGTGAAGGAAGAGTATCTGATAGAGATGTTACTGAAGGAATCATGTCTTGCGATTGAGTCCCCATTGCATTTTGAGCGGGTACGGTCTGAGTAGGCAATAACGGAGCAGAAGCCTGAAAAATATTAGGCGCTTGCATCCCTGGAACCATTGCATCAGGATTGCCTTCAATATTGAGAGGCGTTTGATTGGTTGGTGCAAGAGAACCTTGAGACTCAATATAAGGGGGAACATCGCCCAATTGCTCATACAGTTCCAGATCAGATGAATCAAAAAGACCAGCTTCATTCAGTCCCATTTGAGGGTCTGTGAATTCATCAATATAAGGGGGTAATTCTGCTAATTCTATATCATCGGGGTTGACGGGATCTGTTCCTGTGGGGTTCGGGTTCTCATTAAAGACAGCATACGTACCTGTTTCTTTTATATGCGCTACGAAAACAGGGTCTTTATCGGTTTGAGTTATGCGTCCTCCCATACGAACCCAAAACGGCATACGCCCCGATCTCGTTTCATTGGTATCTATAAATTGCCATAAAGACGCTTTTGTTACTTCTTTATCCAGTGGTACAAACACACGCACATGTGCTGTACGTTCAAATTCCTCAGGAGAGAAATGCTCAAGACGATAAGCGGTTTTATTACGTACAAACTGCATTTTATCAGCAAATTGCAACGGCATATCGTCCATACTCGATTCAAACGAAAACACAACAACATCTTGCATTAACGGAAGAGGCGGTGAATAAGGACGATCAATGACAACAGGAGGCAACACCGATCCCGCAAATGATCCTTCCACAGGAGCGAATACACGAGTATCGTTTAAAAACTCAAGAAAAACAGAGCCTTCTTTATTAGCCAGTACTGTGGTTTTTACAACCTTCCCATTCACAATCTCCACGGCATCGCTCACACGAAGATTTGCCTGTACCACAAAGTATGGCACAAAACACAAATGAACACAGATAAACCCGATAAGAAAAAACTTTTTCACACATCCATTGTGCAGAAAAACCAAAAGAAATTCAATGTATTTTCATACCAAACACACAAAAGAAAAGATGTTTTCTTTTACTCATAAACTATACCATATTTTAAAGACCAAAACAATACGCATTCTCTACACTTCTTTTGAATAATTCCTTACAATAAAACTGATTTTTTTTACACAACCATGAAGCCACTTAAATCTGTTTTCGCACGAGAAATTCTTGATTCACGAGGAAACCCAACCATTGAAGTAGAAGTTTCTGATGGACAACATGTCGCACGTGCATGCGTCCCCTCAGGGGCATCAACAGGCGCTCACGAAGCATTAGAACTCAGAGACAAAGACCTCGATAGATATAACGGAAAAGGAGTATTACAAGCTATTCGAAACGTGAATACGATTATTGGGCCGTCTGTTTTGGGGCTTGATCCTCAAAACCAAGAAGCCATTGATCAAAAAATGATTCATTTAGACGGAACTCCGAATAAATCACAATTAGGAGCCAACGCTATTTTAGGGGTATCGCTTGCCGTGTGTCGACTCGCAAGCGTACAAAAAAACATCCCGCTATACCGACATATCAATCATTTATTTGGAGGGCGTATGAGCATACCTCGACCGATGATGAATATTTTAAATGGAGGCGCTCATGCTGATTCGGGACTTGCCATTCAAGAATTCATGGTATTTCCTCATTTCGAAGATTTTCGACAAAACTTACAAGCAGGTGCTGAAATTTTTCATACGTTAAAAAAGATACTTAAATCAAAAGGACACGCTGTTGGAGTGGGTGATGAAGGTGGTTTTGCTCCTCATATAGCTCATTCTCATGAAGCGTGTGATGTTATTTTGGAAGCAATTCATGTAACGGGGTACGACGGAAAAGTCCGCCTCGCTATGGATGCAGCAGCCAATGAGTTTTATGAAAACGGACAGTACCACATTGATAACCGAGTGGTATCGTCTGCTGAACTTATTGATGTCTATGCTGATCTGATGAAAAAATATCCTATTGAGTCGCTAGAAGACTCACATCATGAAGACGATTTTATTGGGTTTGGAAAAATGCAAGAACGGTTTGGAAGTAAGTTGCAGTTAGTTGGTGACGATTTACTCGTCACGAACCCAAAACGGTTACAAGTGGCTATTGATACACATTTATGCAACGCTATTTTGATTAAAGTAAACCAAATCGGAAGCTTAACCGAAACATTTCAGACCATGCACTTAGCGAAAAAACACGGGTTTGGTACCGTTATTTCTCACCGATCAGGAGAAACCGAAGACTCATTTATTGCTGATTTAGCAGTGGGAACAAACGCCGGACAAATCAAAACAGGGTCTCTTTCTCGGTCTGAACGAGTGTGTAAATACAACCAGTTATTGAGAATTCAAGAAGGGCTATAGCGCTTCTTTTTTGGAAAGACAAACCATTCGGTTTTTCTTTCCAATACCTATCTTTTCCCTTTAAGAAGAAAAAATTTGAGTCAGCACCACCCAAGGGAGCCAACTCAAATTTTTAACTGATTTTGATTTTGAAATGAATATATTTCAAAAATAAAATATGTGTGAGTACGCTTTGGGTCTTGTGGGGCTCGAAGCACTCAAACTCTTTATTGGAAAGAGGTATCGAAAAAGTAAGCACTTTTTCGTATAGAGGAGAAAACAAAAAACCGCAGAATGGCGGTTTCTAAGTTGTCTCCTCTAAAGCGAAACGTCTATAAGTTCCATTTTACTCCTACTTGAGCGTTGTAGTTTTTATGACCTCCAAATTGAGTAAGCCCAACATTGGCATCAAACAGAAGTTTTCCTTTGCTATCCATTTGCCATCTGGTTCCAAACGCAGTATTAAAATTATTCAAAAATACGTTTGCTCCACCTCCAATACCTCCAGAGAATTGAGTTTTGAGATATAATTGAACATCATCAGCTACTTTTTTATCGACTTCAAGGTTTAACGCTTGAATAGAACGAAGTATTTCAACGTTATCGTTTTCAGATAAAGCCTCTAAGAATGGTCGTTTTACATTCAAGAGAAGGCCTCCTTTAAAGAGTAAATCCGGAGCTTTATCAATTCGTTGTGGTTCATTTTTATTATTTCTTCGTATAGAATCTGGTGAATACTGAAGATTTATTCCAAAAAGCATTTCTGGAACAAGGTCGGCTCCAGAAGACTGAATACCTGATATTTCTTTGGCTTGTTGCCAAGCCTCCCCTTGGAATGTATCAATGACTTGGTATGGTAACACGTACATTTGAGGGTTCCAATCAATCAAGAGTGTTTGTGATTTATTTTCCGTTCGAAAAACGGCATCAATTTTCCCGTATCCCATCATTTCCGTATCGGCAAGGTTTCCAAAAGTCAACATTCCACTATCCACCCCCACAATATTTCCTGCTAATTGAAAATTTCCCGTATGGCGAGACATTGCATCCCCTAATGGAGTAATTACCCCAAACTTCAGTTCTGCATTAATATCAGCATCAATACCGGATTTTTCGAAAATTGGTTGTGTGTAGGCAAGCTTGGTCGTTGCTAAAAGAGCATTTCTTGTATAGAGATCAAAGTTTCCTTCGTCTCCTCCAAGTTTTCCAGAAGGGTTTAACCCTAATGCTCCAGAAAAAGAGAGTTTTCCTTTTTTCCCTATATCATATTGGGCGGTTCCTTCGACATGCACAAGAGAATTTTCAGAATTCAACCAACTTTCCATTGTTTTTTGTGCAAACACATTGATTGCTGATCGTTGCGCTGGTCTTTGAAGAAACTGAGACTGAATTAATGAAAACCCATACAATTGCGACTGAAACTGAAGATCTTGTTTTGCTGTTGAATTTTCCTGAAACCGATCGTTAACATACCAAAGTTGGTTCAGTAAAGCTGATTTCAGTCCATTTTCAAGCGTACTTTTCAAAGAATCTGGTGCATCTTGAAACGCTTCAAGTGAAGAAAAATCAGACACCGCATCATCTAAGAATTCTTTAAATGTTTGTGTTTCTGGGTTAAACGACTGAAGTTTTGGCAAAAGTGTGTTTTGAGCAAACGCAATAAAATCTTTATATTCACTCCATTGCGAAGCCCATTTTTCTGTATACTCAGGATTGAGCATTTGGTGCAATGTTCTGGTCATATCTATTTGATCGGCATAATAGGTTAATTGTTTTGAATTGTTTTGAATAAACGCTTTATCATGCATATCTCCATAATCAGCCAACATTTGAAAAAACTGTGCTGTTTCATTCCGCCCACCACCAAAAGCATCAATAGGAAGCCGGTTATGGTTCAATACATTGACATCTGAAAAATTTAACCGATTCGTTTCTAAATTCACTCCAGATTTTAGAAAATAATCCCAAGGGGACGGAGACTGCAAAGGAAATAATGCAACTCTTTCATCACTATAGAGTGTATCGAGTAATTCTGTATTTTGTTGTGCAAGAACAACAGTTGAATTTGGTTTTTGTGTTATACTCGGTGACGATTTTTGAGAAATTAATGAAGAAGGTTTTGATACTATGTCTTTTTCTTCTTCTGATTGAGGATACAAAGCAACTCTTTTATCGAGTTGTAGAAGATCTTCTTTTGTTTGTGCAATAATAACAGGATAAGTACTCACCGCATTAGGGGCATTCTTTGGGCTATTTTGATACAAAAACCGCATATTTTCCGAAACCGAGAATGAGAATAAAATCATTTAGAGAAATAAAATCTTTCCATTATACCACAAAAAAACAAAAAAAACCAGTACAAGTACTAGTTTTTTCATAATTTTTATAATTTCTTCTCGTTTAGAATGGGCTCTTCTTTTTTCCTGAAGAATTATTATTCCCACCCCCTCCGAATGGAGACGATTTTTTTCCTGAACCTTGAGTATTAGTATTTGAAGAATTTGTCGTTTTCGGCACTATTGCATTTGGATCACCAAGATTTGTTTGGAAAAAATCTTTATCCTCTACAAACGATTCTGCGTTTTGCATCAATGAAACAAACTTCGTTCCATCTGCCCACACATCAGATCGTGACATCTTTGGAAGAATTAAAGTTCCTTCATATTCAAGCAATGCTCGCATCGCTTCTGGATTTGTACCTTTTGCTTTTAAATTCGGCATATTAATTCGATCAGCACTCGCATCACCCAACTCTCTAGCAATTTCTGGGCTCTGAAAATCACGAACACCTAATAACATAATTTTAACATCAACATCTGCCAACTCTGCAGCTACCCGCGGATCCGAAATAGATTCAACACCTGAAAGATCTAATTTTCCTTTCAATCGATCTTCATATTTTTCAATATTCTTAGCGACTTCATACGTCAAAGAAGCTGAGTCAAGTTGATGAACATTTCCAAGATACCCATTGCTAATTTGTTCAATAATAGTATGCTGTGGCACACTTGAAACCGTATTTGCTAAAGCTTGTTTTTGATTATCAATTAACTTTCGAAGTAATGCTTGATCCGCTCCCAACACAATAGTAATTCCTTTTTGCTCACATCGTGCAAACACATCAATCACCGCTGGATCAACAATATTTTGATCCAAAGACTGCAATTCCACAACACTCCCATTGAAATTCAAAAGAGAACGAGCGGCATCTATAGACATTGTTTGAATTTTATTGAGAGGCATCTTTGTCATCTGCGTACGCCAACCATCTTTTTCTATCCCCGCATTATTCACCAAAGTTTCCATAATAATCTGATCATATTTCGAATTCAAAAATGGTGCTTTTGCTCGAATATCATCACCGACTTTTGAATGGTACTCATTTTTATCAATAGAAATATCAAAATATTTCGCATATTCACCACCCAATGTTTTCAGTTCCGAAACACGAGAATAATCACCCAAAAGAATAGCCGCTCGAATATTATTCTGTTCTAACTCACTATTCGAGAACTCAACACCCGCCTCAACAGCCGAATCCCAAAAATCAGAAAGACTATTCGTTACTTTATCATACCCTTCATCCCACATAGATTCAGCCTCTACTCCCATTTTTTTAAAATCTCGAGAAATCATTTCATAATTCATTCCCCATGCATCACCAAGCGTTGCCTTTTCAGCAGTCCCTCCTGGAGTAGCAGAAGGTCTTGATTGTTGAAAAACAAACCGAGCTCCAACTTCAGAAGAAGACCAATTAAGAACCGAATTTTGCAGTGTTTTCATAATATCGAAAGAATAAAAAATTGTATCAATAAAATTGTAACGTACATCACTAGATATTGGCAAGTATTTTCAAAACAAATAACACAATTGCGCTTGAAATAATTACAAAAATATTACAAAACAATAAAAAAAAGCACTTTCTCCTTCAAGAAAGTGCTTTTTTCCTTTTTCTTAAATAAACAAATTAATACATCTTATCGAAAATCACAAGCCATACTGTTGGATCAAATGTCATCATATCATCTGCATTTTCCCCAACAAACGATTGTAAGTATGATACTTGCTCAGGAGTTATCTCCGAACCATGCCCAGCCAAGAATTCTTGAATCAATTCTTGAGAATCTGGAATAGCTGCCGAAACATCTTTTGAAACATACATATGATACAACACCCCTTTCCAAGCATTCGGATCAATACCATTTACAACATCTGGCAGATTCATCGTTTCTTCGAAATAGTTGATTAAAACTTGTTTTTGAGCATCATCAAGAGAATCACTATTTTTCAATTGCTCTATATATGATTCCAAAAGACTTCGATCTAAAGAAATTGATAAAAACTCAACATTTTCCACTCGCCCACTCACTCTCTCTCGTATCGCATCACCTTCGTTTCCAAATACTTCTTTATAAGACTCAACCAAAGCAGCTGTTTGGTCTTCCCAATCGAGTCGAGTTTCCATACAACACATAAATACATAATTTCGAATGGCATCTTTTGCCTCAGGTGAAAATTTAATAGATTTCAAAGGAGCCAAAGCAAGAGCGATTCCTCTCATTTCCATATTCCCACTTTCAAATCCTTGAATTAAAATATTATTACGAGCATCATTTAATTGTTTTTTAAGTCCTCCACTCAGCTTCACATCAACTGGAATACGCGAAAGAATACTCATTTGTTCTGCCGAAACACCACCTTCTTTCAAACCAGAAAGATCAATGGCATCCAATGCCCCATCAGCACGACTCACTTCTCCCCACAACGCATTTACAAACCCTGTTTCAGAATACCCTTCGGGCATACCTCCATATTTCGCAGTAGAAAGTGATTCCAAAGCAGACATTTTCCCCCAATCACCAGAATCCAAAATATCTTTTTCTGCATAATATCGTGTCGTATTATCAATAATTGACTCGGCGTTCCAATCCAGCCGTTTTCCGTTAATTGAATCATTAAATCTTATCGTTGCTTTCCCTCCGTCAAGAGCATCAATGATATTCTTATTTGTATCTTCATTTAATGAAGGTAAGTACACAACACCATCAAAACGAGACAACCACCGAGCTTCAGTTTCATTCAGACTTTTTACTTTTTTAAAACTCAAATTTCCAAACGACCAGTCTTCAATATCAACATCAATTTCACCTTTCCCGTTTTTCGGAAGATTCAAATCCTCCAACTTTTCAAACGTTAAACTTTTCGCGTTCCAGTTTTCCATCAATCGGTACGCCCCTGCATCAACCGACTCAAGATGAGCAAATACAATATCTTTTCCTGTAAAAAATTGACGAACCTTCTCAACTTGCAGTGCCTGCATCAAGTTTTCATCGAGTGTTTTTACATTTGTAATTTTATGCATTAAATCAGCAGGATTCACTTCTTTTCCGGCAATATAATCTTTCAGTGTTGCACGCACATCTTTTGATTCTGCACCCAAATACTCATCATACGTATCAGAAAACCAATTCATCACATCAACGGCTTTCTTTTCCCCATTTTCATAAAGATCAACCGTTCCATCTCGAACACCTTCAATAAATCCTTTCTCAACCGCTTCTTTTTTCTGTTCAAATTTTTCAGCTTCATCACCACTAAGTACATACTTCACCCCTTCACCAACTTTTCCCCCTGTCCAAATAACGACTTCTCCACCTTTTCTAGCAACATACAAAGTTCCATCTTTTACCCCTTTCAAAATATCAACCATTGTTAAATCTCCTGCTTTATTCAAATGATTTTTAAGTCCTTCGTAAGCAGTTCCATCAAAAACATCTTCAAGCCCCCCTCCAATTTTTTTCAATACATTCAAAGTTCCTTCTCCTAAATTTGACCACGTTTCTCCATTACCCACCGTATCCCATACTGATCCTAAAAACCCATCAACATTTTCAGGAAGATCCCATCCTTCCGAAAGATCTTTCGGCTCGTCCCATCCCTTTGAAGGATCCTCCACACTTGCCAACTCTGCAGAAACTTTCTGTAAATTCGCACTCTTATCCCGCACAACAACAACTCCGTCTTCAATACTCACAACCTGTCCTGGATAAATCCAAGCAGCTCCTCGCACCTGATCAGGCACAGAAGGCCCATACACACTTTTTCGAATACTCTCATATCGCAAAGGCATATTTAAAGCCTCTCCTACTGATTTATTCGCCAGAGCTGCTACTGATTCAGACAGAGTGTACCCTGCTTTTACATCGACAGTTTCAAGTTTGTTTTGTTCAAGCTCCTCACGAATAGAAGCAATAACATCTCCGAGTTCTTCTCTTGCAGCATTATACTGCTCTACATTATACAAAAAACGAGAAGGAGATGATTTGGAAACGATAGACGAGAAGAATTTCATGAGTTTTTTAATGATTTAAGAATCAAAAATTAGTAATACATACCTAGTATAGAGAAAAGGAAGTTTGGTTGGCAAGTTTTTTTTAAAAGACAAAGCTCAACCTATTCATCAATATTTGAAACATAAGAATATAAAAGCGGTAAAGTAATATCTTTCCCCTTAAAAACACCTTTTCGAAAGCCTTGATACAAGGCATCATTTATATTATTATCAATGATAATATATTGCCCTCCACGCTTTCCAATGAGAAACGGAATATCGGCAATATCCCCACCATTTTTCCGAACGGAGTCTAAAAGCTTTTGATATGATTCAATATGTTTTCTTGAAAGCGGATCAATACCACGCAAAAGATTCATCCCATCAATTGCCTGAGATATAAGTTTCTCTTTTTCCTCCTTTGATAGTTCTCTTTTCTCCGGTGTTGTTTCTTTTTCAGAGTTTTTGGTTTCCTCATCTTTCGATTCTTCATTTTTACCTTTCAGCTTTTCAAGAAGACCTTCTTGGTTTTCTAAGAAACCTTTGATATCCATCCCCACTAAAGCACCCCAAAAACCCTCACCTTTTAATTCAGAAAGTGGTTTTCGTTTTAACACTCCATTATCTTCATAAAAATAAGAAATATCTTTCGACTCCAAATCACCCATCTTTACTCCATTCGCTAGTTTTACAACATCAAAACTATCAGGCAAAAAGATTGTCCCTCCTTTACTTTCCAAATAATCAAGAGCTAAAACATAGCGCTCTAAGTCTCGAACCTCATACGATTCCTTTTTATTAAAATCTTTATTTAAATCCTCCATTACAACTATCATCTCCTCTTTATCTTTTATCCAATACCGAATAGCGTTATATTGGTCAGCCGTCCACTCACCCACACCAACCGACGCATCTACAACTCCATCTTTTGTCTTTTCAAATGCAGAATACACTTTATTTGATAGGTTTTCCAAGAAACTCTTATCCGTCCTATCTGTATACCCGATTCCTGAATTCACAACATCATCACCATATACAATAGCAAGTAAAGTCTTTGCAATCTTCATATGATCCTCATCCCCTGGATAAGACAAATGATACTCAAGCGTATCCATAAAAGCTTTTGGATCCAAACTTCGCTGAGAAGCTTCTTTTAAAGCAACCCATTGTTTAAGCGATAAATGTTTTAGTTCATTCACAGAAAAATCCGATAAATCAATCGACACAATAAACGATTCTAGTTTATCAAGATTTCCTGATTGCATTAATGATTGAATTGATTTTTCATTCAAATGAGATACGAACTCATTCTGTGTTGGCGAGAACTTTTCATTTTCTACTTGAATACCTCCTTTTGAGACATTTCGCTCTCCTGATCGAATCAGATCAAAGAGCTGAAAAAAGAGTTTCTGATTTTTTTGGGCAATATCATTTACAACATCTTTTTGAATATACTGAACCATCCAAGGCTGAAATGCAGAAACTTCGGCATATCCAGCATCAGGTTTATCCTGAAAACTCGTATACGGAGTTCCGTCTTTTTTAATTCCCTCCTTCTTATAAATCAATTTGTCTACAAAATATTGTATATTTTCCGCTTTAAGACCCTGAATAAAAACACTTTTATCCATACCATTTGTGGCATTATCCCACGCCTTCCCAAGGAAAGAAACTGACTCTGGTACCTTCATATTTGCAAATTGCAATGGCGTCAGTGATTGCACTGTATGCTGAACCATTTTCCCTAATTCCTTTTTCTCAATAAGATCATCGATAGACGTAATAGTATATCCACTCGCAATCTCCCCCGCTAACACAGCCCATCTAGTTTCTTGCAAATTTGGATCAATAAGCAACCTCTTATTACCATTAAGATCTTTTTCCCAGACAACCCCCTTCCCATTCCATACAATCTGAATGCGCTCTGCTAAAGCTTCCGCCGCCTCTTTCGTAGTTTCTGCGACAGAAACACCAACACCAAAAGCCGATTCTAATTCTTCACGAAAATAAACACCTCCTCCAACTAAAGCAGTCAAAACAATACCCCCTGCCACAAGTTTCCCCTTTCCTTTCTTTTGCCTTTCTTGAACTTCTGATACACGATCCCATGCCTTCAAAAATCGCGTCTCAGCGGCTACAGCTGCCTCAGAATCTTTTGTTAATCGCTCAGTTAAACGCATTAGAAGTGTTTGATCATCTAATCCATCCACTCCTTGAGAAAACGTTATCCGATTATAATCTCTTTTAAGCGATAAGAGTTTGCTATTCGCATTCACAAAATCTTGATATTCACTAGAAAGCTCTAATGTTTTCCTTGAATTTGCCAACTCATCTGGAGATAAATTCATTCCATCACCCTCATTTAACCAACTTTTCAAATACGAATCCCAAACATTCTTTTTATCTTTTAAATCAAGCTCTGCTGCTGTAATATCACTTGGACTTATTGTAAGATTCGTTTGTTTCATTGATAAATAAGAACGCACATCCTTACGAATATCATCAATAGCCCCTGGTTCTCCCTTTAATTTATTTATAATTGCTTTCCTCTGGGTATTAATATCTCTATAAGAAAAAGCATTACTAGTCACCCCACCTGACGATGCCGATGACTTTAATTGTACATATGCTAGAATATCTGCGACTAAATCTTTATCTGTTTCAGGATTTATATCCTTCAACAGAGGAGCTAAAACATTTAAAGACTCTTTTGTTCCTCCTTGTCTTTTAAAAGCTGTTACAAAATCATCATCAAAAATATACTTCCCCGAATCCATATCATACTCAAATTTCCCAGAAACCAAACGACCAGAATCTTTTAAATCAATAACAGACCCCTGAACTGTTTTTTTCAAACTCTTTATTAATAAATCCGCAGAAGCCAACAACCCTTTTGGATCATGATCTAAGACCTTATCAAAATTTTCAAATGATGAAACATAATGCTGACCAGAAGCTCTCTCAAATCGATAACGCAAATTCATGCCCCTCGTAAGCAGATTCTCCAATGTTTCTTGCAAATCAGCATACGCTTTTCTATTTTTATCTAAAATCGATTGAGATCGTTTTTGCACCTCAGAGAGAGCAACTCCTGAATTCTTTTCCTTACGCCAATCCATAAGTTTTGTCTTTGTAGCAGTAGCACCTTCTTTCAACGTTCCAACTGCTTTATTTTTTCCTCTCGTAATCAATCCAAGTGTATTTCTCCATAATCCCTTCCCCACCCGTTTCATACCATTCCCCAAAGATTGCACCCACCCCAAATACCCTGCATCCAAAGCATATCGAATAACATCATCTGACACCCCTGCTTCGTGCAAATGAGTAATTCTCATTTTTATTTGTGCTTGTGTAAGGTTTCCAAACTCACCCGGCATTTTATGCGCTTCCACAAAAGCATCTAATTGTTTTGGCGATAAATCCATTCCAAATATTTCCCGAACATCTTCTTGAACACGAACTTTTCTTGCATCGTCTGTTAAATCAACATTTCCCAACCCCACACGAAAGAGCTTCTTTTCTTGTTGAAGCGAAGAAACAAGACTCTCTATTTTTTGCACAGATATTTCATCTCCATGCTTCCTTGCCGATACTAATAGTTCTTGAGACACTTCTAAAAACTCATCCAATACCCCAACCCCTTCATCATACATTTTTTGCATTTCAGGAGACAAAACTACCTGTGCATGCAAATCGTCAATTCTTTTCACTGCATTTCCTTCCTCTAATCTTGTAAACTTAGACATACGATTCGTAGCAAACTGAAACTCATCTACCATATCAGTAAAGGTTTCAATCGCTCTTGATACCTCATTTATATCTGCCTTTTCTAAAACAACTCCCAATGAAACAAATCCTTTTTTCATTTTTTGGAATACTTGAGCCTCATTATCTGTTGACACAACACCAAATACCGTTTTTAGATTATCAGGAATTTTTCCCAATCTCGGCGCTTTTGAGAGCAGATTATCGAGTCGAACAGGCGACTCTTTTGCACTCACAGGCACATCAGACACTTTCTTTTCTACAGGCGTTTTTAAACTTTTCTCAAACATTTTCTGGTCCAGTTTTCTTGTTTTCTTACTTCCTAAAAAAGAATCTAAAACCCATTGAGTTGCTTCTTGAGAAGCACCGGATTTACGAGCAATGGCATG